>CAXSIE010000138.1:8993-10824 GCA_964237295.1 uncultured Flavihumibacter sp.
GGACTAATGCCACTCTTTCAGGGTTCTTGTATCATAATTATTTCATTGCTATAATCATGTCAGCCCTTCGGGGTTTACTAAACAATTAAAAAAATTGAATAAATTGTTTGTACAATTTTTAAACGAAGAATATTAATAAAGACACCTTACTCAAAATCTTTACGAAGCCTTAACTTTTGAATAGCCTACCTTATGCACCCTGCCTGATCACTTCCTCAACTTTATCTTCAACACATACATGTCTGCAGTTACATACAACGTTTTTTCATCATCGGCAAAAGAACAGTTAGAAGCCAGGCCATTGATCCTGATCTTTCCCAAAAGCTTTCCCGAGTTGTTAAGGATATATATACCGCCCGGACCGGTAGCGAATACAGTACCATTGCGATCTACTTTTAAACCGTCAGGTAAACCCTTTTCTACCTTTGCATCCCGGGTAGCATCATAAAAAATCCTTCCGTTGATAAGCGAATCTTTTTCATTGAGATCATAAGCGTACCACACCGCTTTCAAAGAGTCTGAACTGGCAATAAGGATCGTTCTCTCGCCAGGTAAAAAGGCAATTCCGTTGGGCCTTTTTATAGTGTCAACGAGCAATTCCACTTTCCCATCAGGAGTTACTTTATAAACACCCTGATAAGGAGCTTCTTTTAAAGGATCAGTTGCATTCTTTTCAAGGCCGTAAGGCGGATCGGTAAAAAAAAGATCACCGTTACTCCTGTAAACAGCATCATTGGGACTGTCGAATTTTTTACCGTTATAGTTATTCGCTATAATTGTAAAGTCGGCTTTAGGTTTGTCGAGTGGAGCATTCATCAGGGCCATTCTTCGTTCTCCCTGCTGGCACATAACCAATTGGCCCTTAGTGTTAAGGGTCAGTCCGTTTGATCCGGTTTCCCCACCCCTTGGAGTATTGCTGGTATAACCGGATGGTTTAAGGTACAATTCCTTTCCTTTTTCAGCCGTCCACTTATAGATGCAATTTTGCGGAACATCGGAGAAAAGCAACATCTTGTTTTTTTCAATCCATAAGGGACCTTCGCTCCAATCAAAACCTTCTGCGATGATGCTTACTGTTGCATCAGCATCAACCACTAAGGCCAATGAAGGATCAATCCTTTCAAAATTACCGATATTTATTTGCTTGTTCTCTTTGCAGGAGATGATGAATATACCGGCAAAACCTATTAAGGTAATAACAAACCGGTAAATTTTGGATAAAGAGATCTGATTCATATGATGCAAGTATCATTTCAAAGATAAGTGTTCCGCAACAGCGTTTAAGGGATGATTTGCTTATTTACTAAAAAATCAAAAGAATTTATTAGATAAGTTATTGATCAATACCTGCCAGGATAGCAAAATTGGGTTCAAGTTTATTATATAGTGAAGAAAAAACCTGGAAGTTCCTGTTGTACTGACTATGACCTTTACCATCCGGATGAAACACTGCGCTGGTAACCACAAGGCCTTTAACCTCATTCCAATCATGAATAAAGCCGAGTGCATGCAGGGCAAGAAATATGGCACCCATGGCCGATGCATCCGCAGCATGAGAAACAATCACTTTCTTATTTAAGATATCTGAAAGTAATTGTAACCAAAAATCCGACTCTATAAAGCCGCCACTTGCATAGATCGTGTCAATTTCAGTACCCGATTCTTCCATTGCCTGTAATATCTGGCAAAGAGAAAATGAAATGCCTTCCAGGATGGCACGCATAAAATGACTAGCGGTATGTCCGCTATTTATCCCGAGAAATACTCCCCGGGCATCAGCATCCCATACCGGAGACCTTTCGCCATAGATATAAGGTAAGAATACCAGTCC
>CAXSIE010000139.1:0-1848 GCA_964237295.1 uncultured Flavihumibacter sp.
CAGTAGAAGTGGCCATTAGTTTGAATGCATTTGCTATCAGCTGTTAGCAATCAGAAGGAAACGCTGGTTGTGGTTTAGCTGAAACCTGAAAGCTGACTGCTTATAACATTTTCATTAAAGGAAAGCTAACAAATTTAATTTATACCATTGGCATTTGTGAGATTTGTTGGTTCTTTGACAAACGCTTTAACAAAGCTGAAACACTAATGGCCGATTCCTTACGCAAGATCATCAATGACCCGGTTTTTGGTTTCATCACCATTGACAATGCTTTGATCTTTAAAATAATTTCTCAACCCTGTTACCAGCGTTTAAGGAGAATTCATCAGATGGCTTTTGCACACCTGGTTTTTCCCGGTGCCATACATTCCCGTCTTCATCATTCGCTGGGTGCATACCATCTGATGAACAGCGCCCTTCTTGAATTAAAAAACAAAGGAACCGAAATATCAGCCGAGGAAGAAGAAGCTGCTAAAATTGCTATACTGCTTCATGATATAGGTCATGGGCCTTACTCTCACGCACTGGAAAACGTTTTGATAAAAGGGGTTGATCATGAAACCCTCTCCTTGCTGCTCATGAGAGATCTGAATAATGAATTTAACGGCCAGCTCGAGATGGCTATCAATATTTTTACCAATAACTATCATAAACCTTTCCTGCACCAGCTTGTCTCCGGACAATTAGATGTGGACAGAATGGATTACCTGACACGGGATAGTTTTTTCACAGGCGTATCGGAAGGTTCTATAGGATATGACCGGATCTTAAAAATGCTTACCGTTTACGAAGGAAAATTAATGATTGAAGAAAAAGGAATTTATACCACTGAAAAATTCCTTGTTTCCCGGCGATTGATGTACTGGCAGGTTTATCTACATAAAACGGTTTTAAGCGCAGAAAAGATGTTGGTGAAAATTATAGAAAGAGCCAAAGAACTGCTACTGATGGATATTGCAGTGCCCGCTGCTTCTTCAACCCTTGATTTTTTTTTACAACTGTCGCAAACAACCGAACCTATAGCAAAACACCTGGATAAATTTTGTTTGCTTGATGATTACGACCTGCTTGCCACTATAAAGAACTGGATCTTCCACACTGATAAAATACTTTCTTTACTTTGCAGTTCTCTTGTTAACAGGCGTTTATTTAAAGTTAAGTTACAGGTTTATCCCTTTGAAAAAGACTGGGTAAAAAAGAAAAGGAATGAGGTTTGTATTCAGTTAGGCATTACTGAGGCGGAATCGGGTTATTTTTTATTTGAAGGAGAGGCGGAAAATACTACCTACGATCCTTCTGATGAACGGATCAATATTTTATTCAAAGATGGAACGGTTAAAGACATTTCGGAGGTAGACAACGCCCTCATTCATCATAATTTATCCAACCCTGTAAAAAAATTTTATATTTGTTACTATAACTAGTGTTGAGTTAAGCATGAAATTACGTATTGAAAAGATGATAACTTTACTTGTAAGTGTTTTTTAACCACGGAGGCAGGAAGACAGGGAAGAACACGGTGATAACTGAATATGCATAGATTCAGTTATCACCGTGTTCCTCCATGTCTTCCTGCCTCCGTGGTTAACCTGTCCGAACAACTGATAGGTAATACGTAACTTACTACTAACTTAACACCAGTTACTAAAAGATCATCACATGACAATTTCAGCTACCCAAATTGCTTTGATTATAAAGGGGAAAGTAGAAGGCAATCCAAATATTACCGTACATTCTTTTGGCAAAATTGAGGAAGCACAGCAGGGACAGTTAGCTTTTCTGGCCAATGCCAAATATGAAGAATACCTGTACACAACCACTGCCTCGGTTATCATTATTAATGAATCG
>CAXSIE010000139.1:1889-9637 GCA_964237295.1 uncultured Flavihumibacter sp.
AAAGCAACCTGTTGATGCTACATTAATAAGGGTGGCTGATGCTTATACTGCCTTTGCTACTTTACTTTCAAAATACCAGGAGATACAAAAACAGCAATTGACGGGAATTCAACAGCCGGTTTATATTAACAGCACCGCTATAATAGGTGAAAATGTTTTTATTGGCGCTTTTGCCTACCTAAGTGATAATGTGGTAATAGGCAATAACGTAAAGATCTATCCCCATGTGTTCATTGGTAGCGATGTAAAAATTGGAGACGACACCACCATTCATGCCGGGGTAAAAATTTATCATGACTGTGTTCTTGGTAAGAATATTACCATTCATGCAGGAACTGTGATCGGTAGTGATGGATTCGGATTTGCACCACAGACAGATAACAGTTATAAAAAAGTTCCTCAGATCGGCAATGTAATTATTGAAGATTATGTAGAATTAGGCGCTAATGTAACTATTGACAGAGCAACAATTGGTGCTACCATCATCAGGTATGGGGCTAAACTAGACAACCTGATACAAATAGCCCACAATGTAGAGATCGGCACCAATACGGTAATTGCTGCCCAGGTAGGTGTTAGCGGAAGCACCAAGATTGGAAACAATGTAATGATAGGCGGTCAGGCTGGCCTGGCTGGTCATCTACAGATTGCCGACGGTAGTAAAATCAATGGTAAAAGCGGTGTGAGTAAGTCTATAAAAAAACCCAATACTTCTGTTACCGGCAGCCCTGCATTTGATTACTCCAGTTCAATGCGGATGCAGGCTTTATACAGGAACCTGCCTGAAATGGAAAAACGCCTGAAAGATCTTGAGAAGATGGTGAAATCACTCACGGAGGAAAAGGTTTGACAATATACCGGTTACACCTGTACATTCACCTGTATGGTTAAGAAACCCTACAGGTTTTTTTATATCAGTTAATATATTCTATGAAAGTTAGCGGTTTTTCATATGTAAGGAATGGCCTCACTTATGCCTATCCATTCCTGGAAGCCATACGATCCATTCTTCCGGTTTGCGATGAACTTATTATGGTGGTGGGAGACTCAAATGATGGAACAAGAGAAGCAATAATAGCGCTTAACGATGCAAAAATTAAAATCGTTGACACTATATGGGATGAAAACTCAAGAAAGGGCGGCTATATTTTTTCTCAACAGGCTAATATAGGTTTAGACCATTGTACCGGCGATTGGTGTTTTCACATACAGGCGGATGAAGTGATTCATGAAAAAGACCTTCCTCATATTAAACAGGCAATGGAAACACATTTGGCTGATCCTAAAGTGGAGGGCTTCCTCTTTCATTTTTTAAATTTCTTCGGAGATTATAAACATACCGCTCCCAGCCGCCGTTACCATAACAAAGAAATCCGCATCGTTAGAAACGATAAGAACATTCGTTCTTATCGTGATTCACAAGGCTTCAGGCGCTTCAACCAACCTGGCAATTATTTAAATGAAAGAGGTACAAAGCTGCATGTAAAACTAATAGAGGCAACTGTTTACCATTATAGTTATGTAAAACATCCTAAAGACCAGGTAAAAAAAACAGTTGAATTCGGTAAACGCTGGGTTAAAGATGATGCCTTTTTTCAATCATATGCCGAGAAAAATAAAAGTGGTTACGATTATGCCAGCCAGATAGATGTATTGAAAATATTTGATGGTACGCATCCATCAGTGATGCAAAGCAGGATTGATAAAATTGATTGGGAATTTAATTATGATCCTTCTAAAACTAATATGAACTTAAAGGAAAAACTGCTGTACTTTATCCAGGTACTTACCGGCAAGCAGTTATTTTCTTATAAAAATTATAAAATAATATAACGCTGGTGTTATAGCAGGGATTGAGTTGTATTGTTAAATATAAGTGGACGGCTTATTGCATTTGAAGCAGGCAATTTTCATTAAAAAAGCTATTTCTCACTTGAATAATTATCTTTGCCCGATTGAACTGAAACCGCATGGCACTAAACTTCAACGCTGATAAGCAACATACATTAGGTTCGGAAAAGAGCATTTCCGGTACAGGACTTCATACAGGAGCATTGGTTGATATGGTACTTAAACCGGCTAGTCCGGGTTTTGGTTTTCAATTTCAGCGCCTTGATCTTCCCAACCAACCTTTCATAAAAGCAGACTGCGATCTGGTTACTGATACTGCCCGCGGAACAACACTGGAAGAAAAAGGCGCTAAGGTAAGCACCGTTGAACATGTACTTGCAGCACTGGTAGGTATGAGGGTAGACAATGCCCTGATAACTATAAACGGCCCTGAAATTCCCATTATGGACGGCAGTTCGCAGCCTTTTGTTGAAATTATAGAAGAAGCTGGTGTGGTAGAACAGGATTTTGAAAAGGCATGGTATATTCTTGATGAAAACATTTATTTCTATGATGAGATAAAAAGGGTGGAGATGGTAGCAATGCCGGCCAGTGATTACAAAATTACCACCTTAATAGATTTTAATTCGCCGGTTCTCGGAACCCAGCATGCAGACCTTAAATCCCTTTCAGATTTTAAGTCTCAAATTGCACCCTGCCGCACCTTCTGCTTTTTGCATGAGCTGGAAATGCTTATTGATAACAATCTTATAAAAGGAGGAGATATAAACAACGCTATTGTGGTTGTTGATAAACCGGTTACAGCCGAAGAAATGGGCCGTTTGGCCAAGGTTTTTAAAAGAGAAAAGATGGAAGTGAAAAGTGAAGGATACCTGAATAACCTGGAACTTCGCTTTCCTAATGAACCTGCCCGCCACAAACTACTTGATATTGTAGGTGACCTTGCATTGATCGGTTACCCTATTAAAGCAAGAATAATTGCAAACCGCCCGGGCCATAGTTCCAATATCGATTTTGCAAGGAAAATAAAACAGCACATTAAAAAGAACAAGCATGTAAAAAATGTTCCTGTTTATGATCCCAATAGGGAACCAGTGTATAATTTCAAGCAAATAGAACAAACACTTCCTCACCGTTATCCATTTTTATTGGTTGACAAGATCATTGAATTAACTGACTCATATATTGTTGGCGTAAAGAATGTAACCTTTAATGAACCTTTTTTTGTGGGTCATTTTCCCGGGAATCCTATAATGCCAGGCGTGCTGCAGATAGAAGCCCTTGCACAAACAGGCGGAATTCTAGCTATCAACACATTATTGGAAAAAGGTCAATACGACACCTATTTCCTTAAAATTGACAACTGCAAATTCAAGAGGATGGTGGTTCCAGGTGATACCATGTTATTGCGTATGGAATTAGCGGCTCCTATCCGCAGGGGGATCTGTGAAATGAGGGGTACCGTTTTTGTGGGCAATAAGATTTGTACAGAAGCTATTCTGGTAGCTCAACTGGTTAAAAGACGAGATTCTTAAGTGAACGGCTTGCATTGTGTCTTTCCGTATGCTTTTGATATATTTAATTTTTATTAGCAAAGGGTTATTTATAATTTTTTGATTATCATTAGCTTAAAGATTAATATTTAACATCTGTGCTAACCGGTAAATAAGGTTTAGAATTTTCTTTTTGATATTTTTGTTGACCAGTGACTTGCTGCTTTTTCCGTATCCTAATTATTATCCATATTATCCAATAGCGTTTAAAATTGCCAGCACGAATAATATCTGAAGAATTAAATGAAATAAAAGAACTATTACTAACAGCTGCCAGGCAATAATCATGCTTCATTCAGGAGCAAATCTAATATGGAAATAATAAGATGATTCATCCTCATACATACATTCATCCCAACGCCAAACTGGCAACTAATGTTAAGGTTGACCCTTTTACAGTGGTTCATCATAATGTAGAAATAGGCGAAGGAACCTGGATAGGTAGCAATGTAACCATTATGGAAGGTGCCCGGATTGGTAAGAACTGTCGGATATTTCCCGGTGCCGTTATTGCTGCCATTCCACAGGATCTTAAATATGAAGGTGAAGAAACCACCGTTCAGGTTGGTGATAATACTACCATCAGAGAGTTTGTAACGATTAACCGGGGCAGCCGCGACCGCTGGACAACAAAAGTGGGTAACAACTGCCTGATAATGGCATACAGTCATATAGCCCATGATTGTGTGGTAGGCAATCATTGCATCTTAAGTAACAACACGCAAATGGCCGGGCATGTGATAATGGGCGATTTTGCTATCATAGGCGGAATGGGTGCTATTCATCAGTTTGTGCAGATAGGCCAGCATACGTTTATCAGCGGCGGTTCCCTGATAGGCAAAGACGTGCCTCCCTATATTAAAGCAGGCAGAAATCCACTGAGCTATGCCGGTGTAAATTCTGTTGGTTTAAAAAGAAGGGGTTTTAGTATTGAGCGCATCAATCACATCCTGGATATCTACAGGTGTATCTACAATAAAGCCATGAATACCTCGCAGGCCCTTGAATATATTGAAGAAGAATTGCCGGCAAGCGATGAGCGCGATGAAATAGTAACTTTTATCCGCGAAAGCGGAAGAGGTATCATTAAACGCTTTACTAAAGGAAGCAGCGGAGATGAAGATTAATTGTATCAAATCCGGCAAGCGCTTTAACCGGGACTGGATCTTTCGCAATTTTACATACGAATTTATTGATAACGGCCATTATGCCATTACCGGGCCCAACGGTTCCGGTAAATCAACACTGCTGCAGGTAATAGCCGGCTCCATTGTTTCTTCCGAAGGAACGATATCCTATAGTTCCGGTATTGCTCCACAAATAATTGCTGATGAAGCTTTTAAATACATTTCCATTGCCGCACCTTACCTGGAAGTTATTGAAGAAATGACGTTTGTAGAATTGTTACACTTTCACCGGATATTCAAACCTTTTTTACCGGATGTTAAGGTGAATGATATTATAGCGATAGTAGGGCTTGAAACCGCAGCGCATAAGCAGATACGTTTTTATTCAAGCGGCATGAAGCAACGTGTTAAACTGGCGCAGGCAATATTTTCCAACACTCCCTGTTTATTGCTTGATGAGCCCTGCACCAATCTGGATAACACCGGTATTAATCTATACCACCAGCTTATTGAGCACTATTGTAAAAACCGTTTGGTAATCGTTAGCTCGAATGACGTGCAGGAATACAGTTTTTGTGATAAGGGAGTGAATATTCTGGAGTTTAAGTGACACTAGTTCATCGCTGGCTGGCAAAAAGCAGGTTCAGATCAGTAAACTTCAAGTCGAAACGCTGGCTCAGGTGAAAATCGGTTAAAGCTCCTTTAAATAGATAAATGCTGCTGCGCAGGTGTAACTGGTGCCAGATAAGGTTTTCGAAGCCGCCCTCTTCCGAAGCTTCCAGTAACAAAGGCATTAATACACTGCTGATGGCCTGCGAAGCTGTTCTCGCAAAACCTGAAGGGATATTAGGCACACCATAATGTATAACACCATACTTTAGAAAGACAGGATGTTCATGTGTGGTGATTTCCGAAGTTTCGAAACATCCGCCACGGTCAATGCTAACATCAATGATCACACTGCCGGTGCGCATGTTACTCACCATATCTTCCGTTACAACAATCGGAGTACGGCCAGACTGTGAAGACAAAGCCCCTACTGCTACTTCACAGGTCTTTAACTGCTTGGCTAAAATTTTAGGCTCGATCACCGATGTCCACAAACGATGACCAATGTTATTTTGCAACCGTTTTAAACGGTATACGCTGTTATCGAAAATCTTTACGGATGCACCAAGCGCCAGGGCGGCCCGTGCGGCAAATTCCCCTACTATACCTGCTCCCAATATAATCACTTTGGTAGGAGGTATCCCTGAAATCCCTCCTAATAAAACACCTTTGCCATGATTGGCCGAGCTCAGGTATTGAGCTGCAATAAGCATCACCGCACTGCCGGCAATTTCACTCATGCTTCTTACAATCGGATAAGTGCCACTATCATCCTTAAGATTCTCAAATGAAAAAGCAGTAATTTTCTTCTCCATCATTTTCTCCAGAAATTCCGATTTCATAGCCGACAAATGAATGGGAGAAACCAGCAACTGGTTTTGTTGCAAAAACTTAAGATCTTCCTCTACCACCGGAGCACTTTTTACCAATAGCGGCGCTTTAAACACTTCTGCTTTTTCATACACTATTTTAGCGCCGGCTTCGCTGTAATCTTTATCATGGTAATGAGCTGCTTCCCCGGCGTTATGTTCAATAACAACCTGGTGACCGTTACTTACCAGCACGCCCACCGCATCAGGAGTTAATGCAATCCTGTTTTCCTGGAAAGCTGTTTCTTTCGGAATCCCGATATGCAACTGTTCCCCTTTCGGTTTTACGTCCAGGGTCTCTTCTAAAGTTTCATAGCTGAAAGAAGTGCTTATCAGAGGTTTGGTTTGCGACATTTTATTGGATTTACTGTTATCCCTTTTCCTGGTATTGCTTTAAATAATAAGATTATGATCAGAATAGTATTGCTTAAACATGTTTATACTGCCTAACCCGGTAATTACCGGGAGAGAAGGCAGCGCAAAACAGCATTGTTACTATGCTGCCAAATATAATCAATTAAATGCTATCCTGAGTTTGCGGGTTTCTTCATTAATAACATATAAATAAACATGTATCGTGTCGTCAGGAAAAACAGTAGGAGCTCTTTCAGGCCATTCCACCAAACATATATCGCCGGAAAACAGGCAGTCTTCCACACCGGCCTGCACGGCTTCTTCCTTGTCTTTAAGGCGGTAAAGATCAAGATGATAAATGATCCCTTCATCGCTCTCATATTCGTTAATGATTGAAAAAGTGGGGCTCCCAACAGTATCTGTCACCTGCTTCTCATTACATAAAGCATGTATAAAAGTTGTTTTACCCGCTCCCATTTCTCCATGAAAAGCAAATACTTTTTTTTCAGCTGCCTGCTTCCAGAATTCTTTGGCTGCTGTTTGGATGTCATTTAAAATGAAAGTGAGTTCCATCCCGCAAAGATAGGCCGCGAAGACACTAAGGCACAAAGGAGCACAAAGAAAGAATAAACTTCGTGCTCCTTTATGCCTTAGTGTCTTCGTGGCAGGAAAACTTGCAACAAAGTGTACATAATAAATCAACTTTAAGATTTTACCCGTAATATGCTGTTGTAACTTTGTAAACAGATAAATTGAACAAGTATGGAAACAGTTACCTGGAAAGTTGAAGGCATGACATGCTCCAATTGTGCATTGACCATTTCACAATACCTGCAAAAACAGGGTTTGAATAATGTTAAGGTAAATCCTATTGATGGCGATGTGAGTTTTGAAACCGCAGATACGGATAAAAAAGAAGGTACCATCGCAAAAGGAATCGAAAGCCTTGGTTATAAAGTTTTAACCGATTCAAATGCTGCGGTTGCAACCGGTAAAAAGCCGGTTAATAAGTTCTTAAGGTATTTCCTGATCTGTTTGCCATTTACATTGATACTGATGTTACACATGCTGCATGGCATGATCCATTTTGAATTGCTCATGAATCCCTGGTTTCAGTTTGCTGTGTGCTTACCGGTTTATATTACCGGCATGAATTTTTTTGGAAGAAGCGCCGTAAAAAGTTTAGCTAACGGTTTCCCGAACATGAATGTGCTGGTGGCCTTAGGCGCTACAGCAGCTTTTATATATAGTTTAATAGGAACCATTTTAAATCTTGGAGAAGGCTATTTGTTTTATGAAACGGCAGCTACTATCATTACCCTTGTTTTTCTGGGAAACTACATGGAAGATGCTTCCGTTAACAGCACCCAGCGGGCATTGAACCG
>CAXSIE010000139.1:9647-10791 GCA_964237295.1 uncultured Flavihumibacter sp.
TGATTGCTTTTGATGACCAGCACCAGGAAGTGATCTTACCTATTGACAATACACAACTAAAGCCGGGCGACCTGATATTGATAAAATCCGGTGAACAGGTACCTGCCGACAGCAGGATATTATGGGGAGATGCCAGCGTTAATGAAGCCATCATTACCGGAGAAAGTTTACCAGTTGAAAAACATGCCAAAGAAAATCTTATCGGAGGAAGCATCCTTGCGGATGGAACCGTGAAAGCACAGGTTACCGCTTCAGCTAATGACTCCGTATTATCAAACATAATTAATCTTGTTAAAAAAGCGCAGGGTGATAAACCACCTGTACAGTTATTGGCAGATAAAATCAGTGGCATATTCGTTCCGGCGGTAATTGCGATCGCTGTTATAACTTTTGTAGCAAACCTGTTGATACTGCATGATTTTACCTCCGCTTTAATGCGAAGCATTGCAGTGCTGGTAATTGCCTGCCCGTGCGCTATGGGACTGGCTACACCGGCTGCTATTGCCGTAGGATTAGGCCGTGCCGCCAGGAACGGCATCCTTTTCAGAAATGCAAAAAGCCTGGAAGCATTTAAAGAAATCCAACAGGTTGTTTTTGATAAAACAGGCACGCTGACCACGGGCGATTTCCAGGTGCAAAATTTTAATGTTACTTCCATTACGGAAGATGAATTCAAACGTATTGCTTATTCGCTTGAAAAATTTTCCAATCATCCTATTGCCAAATCAATAAGCAAAGAATGGAAAATAAAAAATCCGCTTCAATGGACGAAGGTGGAAGAAATAAAAGGACTTGGAATGAAAGCTGAAACAAAGAACGGTGATATATACCTGGCAGGATCTTACAAGATCCTTCCTTCTTTAACAGAAAAAGATGTACATAATATTTATATCTCAAAGAACAATGACTTACTGGGCTGGATTGACGTACAAGACGAAATACGTTCGGAAGCTGCAGATGTGGTAAGCTACTTAAAAAGCAAAGGGGTAAAAACCATTTTGTTGAGTGGAGACCGGTTATCGAAATGCCAGTCAATTGCAGAAAAATTAGGTATTGATGAAGTGATCGCTGAACAATCACCGCAACAAAAGCTTGATGTTGTGGCGCAGCTAACAGCAAAAGCTCCAACTGCCATGATCGGTGA
>CAXSIE010000140.1:0-804 GCA_964237295.1 uncultured Flavihumibacter sp.
GGAAGTAATTAAAGAAGTACCTGATAAGTTGTATAATGGCGCAATTGTTAATTATCCGGCTAATAAAGAGGATTCAGGAAAAAAGTTACTGATGCAGAAAATAATACTTGCTATTCGTGAACTTCACCGCCTTTTAAACCTGAATAAAGATTTTCATAAACCCGATGATCAACTTACCAGTTACGATATTGCCCATCATGCGGGACTTTCGCTGGAACAGGAATATGAATTATTAGGACTGATGCAGGAAGCGCAAAGACAGGAATTCCTTAAAAGACACCTGGCAAAAGTGCTACCTGTACTTGCTGAAATGGAATCCTTAAAAGAAAAAATAAAACTGAACGGCCATTTTAAGAATCTTTCAGGTTCAGGATTTGAGATTTAGGTATGAGGTATGCGTCATGATTGTAGAAATCGCAAAAAATCTAAAACGCGAACCCTGAAAGGGTGGCATTATTAACCTCTTGTATAGTTAGGTACCACCCTTTCAGGGTTCGTTACAGCATTATAACTTTTCTATAATCATATCACCCCTTCGGGGAATGTCATTAAGTTAAGAAGTTCTTTTAATAATATAAATACCGTGCAAAGGCTGGGTGGTGAACTATCCCCTCCTGGGGTAGCTTCAAGGAGGGGATTTGCAACCAGGCTTACTTTTCACAAAGTGCTGCCTGCGGGTTTTACCCCATACCTCACTACCAGTTACTTAAACGCAAACCAACACTGTACGGCGTTTGATCCAACCCTTTTTCAAACATGCTTTGAGTAGCCAGCGAACCATAAACCTTGATTGGCCCAAGCTGC
>CAXSIE010000140.1:814-10754 GCA_964237295.1 uncultured Flavihumibacter sp.
GTCGAAATTATTTTTGATCTTCCTTTTGCCTGTCTCATCGCTGATGATTTTTTGACGGGAGGCGTACAGGTATCCGGCGCTGGCACCTACGCTCAATCCAAAAGACTTATAATTTTCCTTACCCGGAGTAAAATTGAAGTTCAGCATTACCGGAACGGTGAGGTAATCTGTGGCCAGTTTATTTTTACGGTAACTAATAACCTGGTCTTTATATACCATTGTCGGATTTTTCTGGAAGCGGATATTTTCCTCGTACCTGAAGTTATTCAACTCAAGTCCCAGCCCGTATTTTAAGTTTACAACATGCTTGATAATATTGAGCCGTTGCATCACGAACCAGATATTAACATTGATTGATTTGCCATTTCTCAGGTTGAACCAATCTTCACCGGCACCGGGAGCAAATTGCTGTGCTGCAGCAGATGAAAAACTGGTATTGTCAGTGAAATTATTAAAACCTAAATCTATAATCCCCCAGTTAGTACTTAAATTACTCTGATTTTTTCTTGTGTAATGAATATCTACAACAGTGCTGTCATTTCTTTTTTGATGATCCTTATTTCTTATAATAATCATGTTGCCGATGCGAACTGTATCGCGGTTTCTGCCGGATTTATCTTTACCGGTGGTGTCTGTTTGTCCGAAGCTGATGGTGTACAGGCATAATGCTGCCATTAACATGTAATAATTTTTCATGGTCTTTTTTTTATTAAAACATTTATTATTGAAAGGCTATTTCTATATTTCCGATAAGAAGACCGGATTTTTTTGAAGTTCTCGATGTTGTGTTTTTATCTATGAATCGGGAAGCTTTTCTTAAAATTCCCCGTAAAGGATTCTTTTTATCTATGGGAGTTAGTAGCATATTTTCGTCATTCTCTGCATTGGCAACAGTTATTGCAGCAGTGTAATTATTATTTATAGCATTGATTTTTACAACCGGCTGGTCAACGATTCTTTTATTGGTCTTTTCTATTGACGCGTCTATTGTAGCTATATTTTCTAACCTGTTAGCAAGTTCTGCTGACGACTTGTTGTTACTAATGTGCGCAGACTTTGGTGATTCCGGGTTATTAGCAACTCTGGCAATGAAATTTGCAGCGTTATCAAGAACCTGGTTTTCATTATTTCGTTCCAGGCGTGTGACCGATCTGCCTGAGGTTTTAGCTGGAAGCATCCTGTTTTTGTTAGCATGAATGCTTTCTTTTCCAGAGATGGCTACGCTTTCACCTTTGGCAATGGCAGTACCGCTAAAGGCACTAATACCATTATTTAATTTATTGTCTTTCTCCTTCCTAGGTTTTTTGGTAATTATATCCAGACTTTTTGAAGGAACCGGCTTTGCTCTTTGAGCCAGATTAGGGGAATAAGATGCCGGACGATTATTTAACCATAGCAATCCTGCAAACAATAAGATAACTGATGCGGCAGCCATCTGCACCCAGGGAAACAGTACAGGTTTTCTTTCCTTCCCGTAACGATAAATCAGGTTTTTATCCGGAAATGTAACAGTATCTTCTGCAGCTAATTTCAGGTTTTGTATAAGGTTGAATTCCTGTTGAAAATCAGGGTTGTTACTAACAAAATCTTCCAGGCGGGCCTTATCCACATCACTTAATTCCTTATCCGCGTAATCAATAGCGAATGTTTCAAAGTTGCCGGGATGAATAAAGTTGGGTAGATTGTTAAACTGAAGCAATAATTCCTTGTTTTCAAATATTATTGCTGCATCAGGCCTTAGAATGGAATGTTGCAGCAATAGTAATTCCTCTTCGAGATCCGGATTTTGCTGAACAAAATCCTCCACAGCTTTCCTTTCAGCAACCTTTAACTCGTTGTCAGTATATAAAAGAAAAAATTCCTGGTAATTATATCGGTTAATACTCATTTTGTCCATTTCATGATTTCTTAAAACAAAAGCTCACATTACATTTTCAGGTTTAACCAGGTATTCTTTAAGCTGAATTCTTGCCCGGTGCAGGTACACTTTTACCTGGCTTTCATTTAAAGAAGTAATCCTGCCTATTTCCTCATAAGAATACCCTTCATAATCTTTCAATAGAACCAGTGAACGTTGCACTTCGTTTAAAGTGCTTAAAGCCATCTCCAGAACTTTTTTTAAATTATTTGCCGGTTTGTTGTAAACCTGCATTGTTTCATTGAATGTTTCCCTTAACTGTATCCTTTTGGATTTTCGCAGATGATCAATCATTTGATGATAAGCTACAGTAAACAAGTAAGATTTAGAGGTTTTATTTTCAACTTCAGCTTTGTTACGCCACATTTTTTCAAAAGCCGTTTGAACAATATCCTTTGCATCTTCTTCGTGACGCAGGTTCTTTAAAATAAAGCGATACACGTTATCGGAATAAGCTTCTACACATTCGTTATATTCCCTTTCTGTCATGAGCAATTATGTTCTGGTGAGCGTTTTTTATTGATGTGTTACGAACAGTATTATTAAAAGTTACAATTCAAACAAAATTACCGGTTCAATAGATGGTGAACGGTAAAATTTTAATATTAACTGCTGTCAGTCCTCCGTATAAAGGGAGCAGATCAAATGATGCGCATCTTTATAGCTGATAGCTGACAGCGTATCTACAACTTATAAATCCAAAACATATCTTTACAGCTTAAATTCCACCAGATGAATGAAGAATTTGTTACAAGAATTGCCACAGAACTGGAAGAAATCAGAACAGCCGGACTGTTCAAACAGGAACGAACCATTACAAGCGAACAAGGAGCTGAAATTGAAGTTAACGGTAAAACCGTTTTAAATTTCTGCGCGAATAACTACCTGGGACTATCATCTCATCCTAAAGTAATTGAAGCGGCTCACCGCACCATTGATACGCATGGTTATGGAATGAGCAGCGTGCGATTCATCTGCGGAACCCAAAATATACACAAAGAGCTGGAAAAAAAGCTGGCTGATTTTTTAGGAACAGAAGATACCATTCTTTACGCCGCTGCCTTCGATGCAAACGGGGGTGTTTTTGAACCTTTATTCAACGAAGAAGATGCCATTATTTCCGATGCATTAAACCATGCTTCTATTATTGATGGGGTTCGCTTGTGCAAGGCGCAACGTTTTCGTTATGCCCATAATGACATGGGTGACCTTGAAGAAAAACTAAAGGATAGTTCAACCTGCAGAAACAGGGTTATAGTTACAGATGGTTCTTTTAGTATGGATGGAACCATTGCACAGCTTGATAAAATCTGCGACCTTGCTGATAAGTACAAGGCCATTGTAATGATTGATGAATCTCATTCATCAGGCTTCCTGGGAAAAACCGGCCGTGGCACGCATGAATACCGGAACGTAATGGGAAGAATTGATATTATAACCGGCACCCTGGGCAAAGCACTGGGTGGCGCCAGCGGAGGTTTTACCAGCGGCAGAAAAGAAATCATAGAAATTTTAAGACAGCGTTCAAGGCCTTATTTATTTTCCAATACCCTGGCGCCGGCTATAGTGGGCGCTTCGATTGCCGTTCTCAACATGCTTACAGAAACAACAGCGCTTAGAGACAAACTGGAACATAACACTCAGTTTTTCCGCAGTAGCATGACCAAGGCAGGGTTTGATATTAAACCCGGGGATCACCCCATTGTTCCCATTATGTTGTATGATGCCGTAATTGCGCAGCAATTTGCAATGAAACTGCTTGAAGAAGGTATTTATGTGATTGGATTCTTTTTCCCGGTTGTTCCTAAAGGGCAGGCAAGGATAAGGGTGCAGATCAGTGCCGCCCATAATCGGGAACACCTCGATAAAGCCATAGAAGCTTTCACGAAAGTGGGTAAAGCGCTGGGGGTAATGATTAATGATAAATGATTAATTATTACCTCCCTGCTATCATGCTTATTTCAACATTTACGTTCTTTGGAAGGCCTTTAACAGCCACTGTTTCACGTGCAGGGAAGTCTGTGGTAAAATATGTACCATATACTTCGTTCACACTTGCAAATAGCGACATATCACTTAAAAAAATGGTTGTTTTAACAGTATTGCTGAAGTCCATCCCTGCTTCCGACAAGATAGCTTTCAGATTTTGCATTACAAGGTTGGTCTCCTCGGCAATAGTTGCGTTTTCTACATTGCCGGTTGCAGCATTGATAGCTACCTGTCCGGAAATAAATAACAGATTGCCCAGCATAACTGCCTGATTATAGGGCCCGATCGGATCCGGTGCATTGGTTGTTTTAATGATCTTTTTTTCCATTATCAAAAATAATATAAGTTGATCATGATTGCGCCTGCCTTGTTATGTTCTATTTTCATTTAATAACCTATCAGGATGTCTTTGATACTTAATATGGACACATCAACTGAAAATGCAAGTCTCTGCCTGGCTGATGGGGAGCAATGTTTATTCCAGTCTTCAAGTAATGTTCAGAAAGAACATGCAGCCTGGCTGCACCCT
Organism: uncultured Flavihumibacter sp.; assembly: GCA_964237295.1. GTDB lineage: Bacteria > Bacteroidota > Bacteroidia > Chitinophagales > Chitinophagaceae > JADCRZ01. Next base: position 5,251 of record CAXSIE010000140.1, read on the forward strand.
GCAATAAAGGAGGCACTGAATAAATCCGGTAAAAAAGTAACTGATCTTACGGCTATTGGAATAACTTCAGGACCGGGTTCTTATACCGGGTTGCGGGTAGCTATGGCAACTGCAAAAGGGTTGTGCTTTGCACTGAATATTCCGTTAATAGCAGTTAACACATTAGAATCTATGGCATCTATGGCAGTTGAAGAACAAACTGATTATATCTGTCCCATGATTGATGCTAAACGAATGGAGGTATTTACAGCTTTATATAACAAAAATCTTTCATCTATAATCTTGCCATGTGCAATGATTTTAGATAAGAATTCATTTTCAACACCTTTATTAGACAAAAAAATCCTGTTTTTCGGTAATGGTATAAATAAATTTGAAAAAATTATTTATAATAAAAATGCAATATTCAAAAATCTAATATTTAATTCTTTATATTTATCAGTAGTTACATATAGCAAATTTGTTAAATCCGATTTTAGTTTGCTTTCACTTACCGAACCCTTATACTTAAAGGAATACAACACGTTTTTTATTAGTAAATCATAATAACTTTGAAAGAGATAACAGATAGTGCTATCTTTTAGGTTCGCAAGTATTTAAATTTTGGTTTTTCAGTTTTCAAAACTTCCCGATGCAAGATGAATATACCTAACAATTACTTAATGGTTAAAGTTGACGATGCAAACTTAATAAAAATTGATTTTTTGCAGGTTAAAAAATCTTCATTAATTCTTCGTGCTTTAAACCATAAGTTACGTCAGAATATTTTGAAATTATTGGAGGATCAGGGAAAATTAACTGTTACCGAAATTTATGTTCAGCTAAGGCTTGAACAATCGGTTGCTTCTCAACATCTTGCTATTTTACGACGTGCAGGGATTGTAAAAACCGAGCGGGATGGAAAATTTATATATTACTTACTCAATCATCCACGTATAGCCGAAATCGGAAAGTGCGTTGTGGAGTTACTAAGCTGATATCATAGATTAATTGTAGCATATATTAAAAGTGAAGACGTGGTTAAACCCGGCTTCACTTTTTTGTTTTATGCCTACCTTTGCTGCAAATGGAAAATATGTTCATAAAGCAACTTTATACCAATTGTTTAAGTGAAGCGGCTTATTATATTGAAAGCAACGCCCAGGCGGTTATAATAGATCCTTTACGTGATATAGATGTTTATATCGGCCTTGCAGCCGAAAGAAAAGCAAGTATTAAATATATCTTCGAAACTCATTTTCATGCTGATTTTATAAGCGGCCACCTCGATATGGCAAAAGCCACCGGCGCTCCTATAGTTTACGGACCTAATACAGAAACATCCTTTCCTATCCACCTTGCAAAAGACGGTGAAATTTTCAGGTTCGGTAACATCTCCATCGAAGTATTGCATACCCCTGGTCATACGCTGGAATCTACCTGCTACTTATTAAAGGATGAAAATAATAATCAGGTAGCGGTTTTTACAGGCGACACCCTGCTTGTAAATGAAGTAGGAAGACCGGATTTAAGCAGCGGTAACCTGAGCAAAGAAGAACTTGCCTCAATGATGTATGATTCTTTGCAAAATAAAATTGTACCTCTTGCAGATGATGTAATAGTTTATCCGGCACATGGTCCGGGCAGCAGTTGTGGTAAAAATCTCGGCCCTGGTCAGTTTAGTACCATCAAAGAACAAAAGCAGGATAACTATGCATTGCAACCTCAAACAAGACAAAACTTTATCAAGGTTGTTACAGAGGGCTTGCAGGAAGCTCCGCAATATTTTCCAATAAATGCTAAAATAAATAAAGAAGGTTACGAGAGTATGGATGAAGTACTTGAAAAAGGATTGCAGGCTTTGACTGTACCTCAGTTTAAGGAGCTTATAAAAAAAGATGCAGTTATCCTGGATACCCGGGAGCCATCAGATTTTACAAAGGGTTTTGTTCCCGGTTCTGTCAGTATAGGATTAACAGGCAGATTTGCAGAATGGGCCGGTAACCTTTTACCATTCGAACAGCCAATCATATTGGTTACAGATACCGGAAAAGAAAAGGAAACACTGGTAAGGCTCGCAAGGGTTGGCTTTGATAAGGTGGAAGGATATTTAAGTGGCGGTTACCAGGCATGGCTTGATGCAGGCGAACAACTGGATTTAATAATTGATATAGAACCAGATGAACTGGTTATGGACCTTCCTTATGATGACAAGCTGGTAGTTTTAGATGTTAGAAGGGAAGCGGAGTTTGCTGACGGTCATTTAAAAGATGCGGTTAACATTCCTTTGAACGACCTGGCTGACCCGGGTAGCATGGCAAACCTGGAAGAAAATCAAAATATTTACGTTCATTGCGGCGGTGGCTACAGAAGTGTAATCGCTTCCTCCTTACTAAAAAGGCAGGGATTTCATAATCTCAGGAATGTTTCGGGAGGATGGGATAAAATAAAAGAACAAAAAGGTATAGAGGTGGTGAAGGATGCGAGCCTGCTGAATTGAGGTATGAGGTCGGTAGAACCCCGTGAGGGGTGACATGATTGTAGAAGGTGTCATAAGTTGAGCAAAACCCCGAAGGGCAATGTCATTAAGTTAAGCAGTTCTTTTTAATTACAAGCACCAAGTGAAAAGTAAGCCTGGCTGTACATCCCCTCCTTCGGAGGGGACATTACGTCCGAAGGACATAATGGGGGTGGGTTACCGGGCAACATGTTACCGAATGGTAGTAGTTGTGCTTGTCGGTTAGCGTTTTGGATGGTAGTTACTGAATAGTTACAGTCAACCCACCCCCGTTTGGCCTTCGGCTCAAACGCCCCTCCCAGGAGGGGATGTACAGAGCCAGGCTTACTTTTCACCAGTGCTTCTTGTTGAATCTTAACTTAATGACATTGCCCTTCGGGTTCGCGTTTCATAATTGACTATTGCTATAGTCATGTCACCCCTCGCGGGGTTCTACCGACCTCATACCTCATACCCCTGCCTTCGGCGCCTCCGCATCTATCCACAACTTAACGTATTCTTCTTTCCATTCATGTTTCCAGCGGTTATGGCTCCATAGCCACATATCAGGATGCATACGGATAACATCTTCCAGATAAGTAACGAATTTAATGGTCACCGCTCCTTCAGGTAATAATTTAGGATGCTGTTCACCCACTGAAAGAACCATATTGTAATACCCACGCCGAAGCTTTTCAATATAGCAGAAAATAACAGGCAGGTCTCTGGACCGGGCTCCTTTTTCCGGGCCCGTTACAAAAGGAGCGGCTTTGTTAAAAAAATTAAGCCAGTAAGCATTTCCCGGATCACCCGGGTTTTGGTCAGCAGCTAATCCTAAAGCATATTGGGTGTTTCTGTAAGGCATCAGTTCTCTTCGCATATTGTGTGCTGATAGCATTATAGCTTTTCCTCTGGTGCGAAGCTTTAAAAAAAGCCTGTCAAAAATTTTATTGGTTATCGGCATGTAAACTACCAGTAAGTTGCATTCCGTATTTAACCCTATTGAAAGATTGCCCCATTCCCAGTTAAATGTATGCCCTAACAAGATATGACAGCTTGTTCCTGATTTAAGCAAATCATTTATTATGTTCCAGTTACCGGTAAAACGTTTTAAGATATATGCATCGTTTGCGGAGATCATCTTAATAGTTTCAATAAAGCTGTCAACAAAATTGTGATAGAATTTCTTAGCGATCACTTTTTTTTCGGCTGTTGTTTTTTCAGGAAATGCAATTGCAAGATTGCTCATTACTACCTCCTTCCGATAGCCGATAACATAATATATCAAACCGTATGCTGCATCAGACAAAATATATAAAACACGTATGGGAAGCAGGGAGATCAGATAGAAGATACCATAAACAATATAATACATTATTACAATTTAATGAGATAAAGATACATTGGCAGCGGTTTAAGATAATGATTCATAAATGAAAACACTTGTGAATCATAATAAATGCACAAAGCTCAAAGCCGATTGCTGACGGCTGATAGCAATTTATAAAACAGTATTCTGTACAAGTGTACTTTTAGACGGGTAATCCGTATTGAAGTGAAGGCCACGGCTTTCTTTTCTGAAGGAAGCTCCTTTTACAATAAGAAAGCCTACAGTAATCAGATTACGTAATTCACATAACTGGGGCGACACAGTAGAAGTTTCATATAGCTGTTCTGTTTCTTCATGCAACAGATCCAGCCGCTTCAGGGCTCGTAACAAGCGTATATTGGTTCTTACAATCCCAACATAATCACTCATTAACAGCTGCAACTCTTTTAAACTTTGAGTAATAAGAATCATTTCTTTGGGGGCATTGGTACCGTGGGCGTTCCAATCAGGAATATTTTCTTTAAAAGAAATAGTGTTAACTTTTTGAACGGCATCTTCATAACAGCGATGTCCGAATACCATCGCTTCAAGAAGTGAGTTACTGGCTAACCTGTTGGCGCCATGTAATCCGGTAGAAGCACATTCGCCTGCGGCATACAAATTATTGATGGATGTTCGTCCCCATTCATCTGTTTTGATACCGCCACAACTATAATGTGCTGCTGGTGCAACAGGAATAAAATCCGTTGCCACGTTGATGCCTTCCGCCAGGCATTTCTCATAAATATTCGGGAAATGATGAATGAACTTTTCCATGTTCATATGCCGGCAATCCAGGTACACATGTTCGGTACCGTTAATCTTCATTTCACTGTCTATAGCGCGGGCTACTATATCACGGGGCGCAAGGTCTCTCCTTTCGTCGTAACGATGCATAAACGGCTCGCCGTTTTTATCACAGAGAATACCTCCGTCGCCTCTTACCGCTTCAGTAATCAAAAAGGCTTGTCCTCCTACGCCAGCCTCATACAAGGCTGTTGGATGAAACTGAATGAATTCCATATTTTCTATCCTGCCCTTAGCCCGGTAAGCCATCGCCACACCATCTCCGGTAGCAATGGAAGGATTAGTAGTAGTTCTATAAACCTGACCATTGCCACCAGTAGCAAGCAAAGTTATTTTTGCAATGATTTTTTCTATCTGGTTGTTTTTAAGATTGAAAGCGTATACTCCATAGCATTCAATATCGGGCGTAGCCTTTGTAACCAGGAAACCAAGATGGTGTTGGGTAATAAGATCAAGTACAAAACAATGTTTTATAATTTCAATATTTTCCTGGATCATAACCCTTTCCACAAGGGCACGTTCCATCTCCATTCCTGTAACATCCTTATGATGAAGAATGCGAAATTCACTGTGCCCGCCTTCTCTTCCCAGCGAATAATCACCACCGGAATCTTTATCAAACCTTGCTCCCCATTCTATCAATTCCCGGATTCTGTCAACCCCTTCCTTTACAACGATGTCAACGATTTTTTCATTGCAAAGGCCATCTCCTGCTATCAGTGTATCGTTTATATGTTTTATGAAACTGTCTTTTTCAAAATCGGTAACCCCGGCTATTCCGCCCTGTGCATATTTAGTGTTTGTTTCATCCGTTTGAGCTTTGGTAATAACGATTACCTTTTTATCAGGAAA
>CAXSIE010000141.1:0-3601 GCA_964237295.1 uncultured Flavihumibacter sp.
GGATTGTTGAAATCGTAATATTAGTGGCATATTTTGAGTTTGCACCGCAGCCACGGGCAGAATCTACGCCAGGATGATTTTCGCCCATACGGATACGCGCTCCGTTCGAACTCTTCGCAATAAGGTCGGTACTGCTATAGATATGCACTCCCGCCGCTACGGGCCCATCACAGTTAGCAAACAGGATGCTACCGATTTCACCCACAATAAGTCCTGCTAAAGCCCCTAACGCACTACCAAGGATAGGCACGATGGCTGTTCCAAGCGTGGCACCTAAGGCAGCACCGACTCCAGGCCCGATTGCAGTTGCCGCAGCCTTTGCGCCCGCGGTACCAATTTGCGACAATACTGATTCCAACCCTTTCTGAACCGAAGCATGATTGCCGTTTCCATTGTTGACAATTGCATAACTGAAAACAACTGGCACAGAAGCTCCTGTTGCGGGAATGTTTGCCGAAACTGCGAGCCCCACCGCATGGGTTCCGTTATCTACGTTCCCCACCGCCTGTGTTTTGGTGATGGCTGGATTGTTCCCCACTGTGATGCTAACGGAACAATAGTCGGTGTCTTTTAAAAGCGACCGCGTATTGCTAATGATGAAGTTGTCCAAACTGAAATTTGTGGTCATTGCACTAAATTTTTAAGTTTTGCCTACTCTTGGATTGGGTTTTCGGCTTGCCCCATTGTTTAAGATCTATTTCGTTTAGCCTAATCCTTTATTGCCACCCACTTTCTGCAGTTCAGCAAGCGGCTTGGATTTTCGGCTTCCTCCAATAATTATTGACATCAATTTTTTATTACCATCTATCAAGCACTGCTGTAGCCCCTATTATTGAAAATGAAATTATTTAATGATGAATTGAATAGAAAGCCCCAATGATTAGCTTGCGAGAACTGAGTGATAGTTTACAGAAATGAGTTAGTATGTTGCTGATAACGTGTTTGATTGCTGGTTTGAAAGCAGAAGAATCTGTTAAAAAATGGATAGCGTTAAACCCGGAAGTTAGTCTTCATTGATAGTTTTGCTGAGCTACTAATGTTAACTGCTCAATCAAATCAACCAGTAATCATTATCTTTAAACAAATACTCATTACTGACAGGTAATCTCAAATGAATTATTAGATTTGAAATATAATTTCCCTATTTCTTCAACATAGGACGAAACTGTTTAAATCTATCATGAAATTTCCAGATAAGATTAAAACCTGTTTTAATCATTCAACCGAAAAAATGTGTTACAGCAAGGCAGAAAAATATTATCCATTACGATAAGCCTGATATTTGTCTCGATTGCTTTTGCACAGCATCCGGCAAGAAAAAAGATTGATAGCTTAAAATCCCTGCTGCCATTTACAAAAGGCATAAGCAGGGTGAATTGCCTTAATGCCTTAAGCGAAGAATATTGGTGGTCCCCGCGTGTTTTTTCCGATTCTATTTCAATGTGGGCCACAGAAGCAAATAATGATGCTATAAAAAATCATTATACAACAGGTCTGGCAACATCCACCATGCATCTGGGTGTATCAGAAATTTACAGTAAAAATTTTTTGAGTGCAGAAAACTATTTAAGAGAATCTCTACATTTTTTCGATAGCACCCATGATGAAATCGGGCAGGGATGGTGTAATCTATGGCTTGGCCAAACACTTTATTCTGAAAACAGCTTTAAGGAAGCTACAGTCTTCTTAACAAAATCCCTTACTTATCTCACCAAACTTGGTAATCACGAGGGTGAAGCTAAAGCCTGGGCATGGATGAGTTTTTTGTATGCAGCTATGGGAAACTATGAAAGGAGCTTTGAATACTGCACCAAAAGTTTGTTTGTACGCCAAACTATGAACGACCATGTTTGCATAGCCGCGGCCTTGGCAAATATGGGTTATTTATATGGATCAGCAGGTGATTATGCAAATGCTCTTGATTATTACCGGCAGGGTATGCACTATGCAAATATTCATGGAATAAACTATTATGCAGCTAATTGGAATTATTTCGATGAACCTATAGGGGCCATTTATCAATTGATGAACAACCCTGATTCCTCGCTTTACTATCTGCAAAGAGCAATGCAAATTGATCCGGCAAATCAAATGACAAGAATAAGTTTCGGTGAAACGCTTCTGCTAAAAAAACAATATGATTCCGCCCTCAGTATTTTTCTAAAACCTATTAATCATTTTAGAAAAGAAAATGACCAATGGGATCTGATGAGAATTTTATTAGATGCAGCAAAAACTTATGAAGAAAAGAAAAATGAAACAGAGGCGCTAAAGTATGCGCGTGAGGATTTCGCAATAGCAAAAAAGGCAAATGTAAAACCCTATATACTTCGGGATTACCTGTTACTTTCTGAAATATATAAACATTTTAAAAAAAATGACAGCGCGTACTTTTTCATGCAACAATACATTTCATTAAACGATTCATTAAAAAATCAACAGTTTTTGTGGAGATTGACCAATTATAAAAAGCAAACAGACTTTAAAAAACAAATTGAAGCCGTAACGCTGCTTGAAAAAGACAATAAGATCAAAGCTGATACAATTCAAAAAAATGTATTGCTGCGAAACATTCTTTTAGCCGGTGTAATTGTATTGGTTCTGTTGGGGTTTGTTGTTTACCGTGTGATTGACCTGAAAAGAAAAAATGAACGGTTAGAAAAAATCAGATTACAATATTCGCTGAATATGGAACAGATTGAAAATGAAAAAAAACAATCGGCATTACACATGAAAGCCACTGAACTGGAAATGCAGGCGCTTCGCTCTCAAATGAATCCGCATTTTATCTTTAATTGTTTAAGCTCCATCAACAGTTTCATTCTAAAAAATAAGTCGGACGAGGCATCAAAGTATCTTACAAAATTCTCACGTTTAATACGAATGGTACTAAACAATTCAAAACAATCTTTTATTTCTTTAGAAGATGAACTGGAAACGTTGAGACTTTATTTGGACATGGAGAAGCTTCGTTTTAAAAATTCATTTGATTATGCATTTAATTTACCAGATAACATAGAAGTGGAAACTATTTTTATTCCACCGTTATTACTACAGCCGTTTGCGGAAAACGCTATCTGGCATGGCTTAATGCACAAGCAGGAAAGAGGTTTTTTAAGTTTTGATTTTTGCAGGGAAGAAAAATTTTTAAGCTGCCTTATTACTGATAGCGGCATTGGCAGAGAACAAGCTGAATTATTAAAAAGCAAATCTTCAGAAAAACAAAAATCAATGGGTTTAAAAATTACAGCCGAACGATTGAGTTTATTAAATAATAGTTCTAACCGGCAAACCTTTTTTACAATAGAAGATTTGATTGATGAAAATGGCAAAGCGAATGGCACTCGTGTGCATTTAAAAATATTTTATAAAGAAATTGTTGAAATGTGAAGGTGAGAAGTTTGTGATGAGTAGTCAGAATCTCAGGTTTACTTCTGATGCTTCAGAATTAATAATAACCTTAATAATGATAACCGCAATTATTATAGATGATGAACCTTACAGTTGCGAAAGCCTGGTTTCCTTGCTTGAACGTTATTGTCCGGAAGTAACAATTCTTGATATCTGTTACTCCGGGGCAGACGCATTAAAAACTATCAGT
>CAXSIE010000141.1:3611-10732 GCA_964237295.1 uncultured Flavihumibacter sp.
ATCAGTGAGCAAACCCCGACTTTAATTTTTTTAGATATTGAAATGCCGCACATGAGCGGTTTTGAAATGTTGCAAAAACTATCTGTAGTAAATTTCTCTATCATCTTTACAACCAGCTACGATCAATATGCCGTAAAAGCCTTTAAGTTTAGTGCGCTTGACTATTTATTAAAGCCAGTTGACAGTGATGAACTGCAGGCAGCTGTTCAAAAAGTAATACAAAAATCTAATGACACAATTCCTCAACAAATAGAAATGCTGCTGCATAAATTAACGCATCCAACGTTACCTTTAAATAAAATCGCAATACCAACTATGGAAGGACTGCGGATGATTTCTGTAAATTCGATTGTCAGTTGTGCATCCAGCAGCAATTACACCATCCTTTCTCTAAGTACTAAAGAAAAAATAACAGCCTCAAAAACATTAAAGGAAATAGAAGAATTGTTAGAAGATTTTTCTTTTGTAAGAGTGCATCACTCCTATATTGTAAACATTAATGAAGTGGACAAATATGTTAGGGGCGATGGTGGTTATTTAATTATGAGTGATGGTTCAAGCATTGATGTATCAAGAAGCAGGAAAGAATTACTTTTAAAAAAACTGCATCGTGAAAACGAATGACATTTTAATGTTACTGCCACACGTTCTCATAATCACTAATTATTATGGCTTTATAACTGACCATCCCTGTGCCTGGCGGATAATCAGTTCACCTGTTCCGCTGGGTACTATCCCAATGAAATTATAAATGCTGTCCCTGCTAATATTTCTTACTCTTAAGGTATTATTACACTGTGCTACAATAACTCCCTTTTCTGCTAATGCCTTCAGGTCATTTTCATATTTGCTGCCTTTAAAATAAGCATCTGTGCCGCCTGAAAACGCAATAAGCTCAATATTTAATTTATTTTTAAGCCTTTCATCATTCAACGCATTGTTTATGTTGCTGATAGTTTTATTAATAATTTTAGGATCGTTGTTGTCTAATTGGAAGATGGCATTGTAAACTTTTTTGTCAGATACTGCGCCTGTAAAAGTTTTGTTTTTAATTAAAAAATCGTTTGTTGCTTGTGCATCTGTCTCAAGGGACATTATAAAGATTGATGATAATAAGATAATCAAGCGTTTCATATTTTTTTGTGTTTTCAGTTTATGATAAAAGATAGATTTTACTGCACATTGTTTTTTGATCTGCATCTTTAACCGGTCTAAAAAGACCATGTTTATGTTGCTTTTCCGGGCAGGTATCTGCATAAGTGCCAACAGGAAAATCTTTGGACTTAATCTTTAAGCTTTTTCACTTGATTTAAAAGCGCAGTGAATTTACCCGTAAAAGAAAGAATTATTTTTAATAAAATGAAAAATATCGCATAAGTCAAAATAAAAAAATAAATTCATTAGGAAACAAGCAAACGGATCATCAAACCCTGAATGAATATAAAAAGCCGCAAGAAACTGTTTGATTTTAATGGTTGCTAAGCAAACTTCAAAGATAGTATTAGGACAATTAAAAATTATTCATATCTTAGCTGCATGAAATTGATTAATTTATTTACTCAGCAATGTTGCCAACCCAGAACCAGGGCTGTGCGATATTATGTGTATATAGATTATTGAAGATATATTACAAATGATTTTGCAGAGCCCACCTTTTTAGGTGGGTTTTTTATTTTCAGGATGTATATCAGTCCGGTAGATTACTCGGCCTGGAACCGAGAGGCCGCAAGTTCGAATCTTGCCATCCTGACTATCTTATAGTGTAATGGTAGCACAACAGATTTTGATTCTGTTAGTCTTAGTTCGAATCTAAGTAGGATAACATTTATGGGCGTATGGCCAAGTGGTAAGGCCGGAGTCTGCAAAACTCTGATCACAAGTTCGATTCTTGTTACGCCCTCCTGTTTCAATAATCATTTATTTAGGAAATAATTTTTGAATTAAACACTATAATAAATGAACTAATCCCCTAATGGTGCAATTCCATAACAATAGAGCACAAAATGACATATAATACTTTTAATCAATCAATTATGAATAATAAACATTAATATGTAAATAAATCCTTGCTTTTTTAATTAATTAGTTTGTACTTTTATTCTAGCTAAAAGCCAAGTACTTATTATGTGACTTCTTTTAACATACAACTTAATTAAATGCTACTCCTTCTCATTTAATTATTAATCTTACCATTTAACAAGACTTTTTTAAATGGTTTTTAATTTAATTATATTCAATGACTAAAACAGGTTTTTTTGCATACCCATCGGAACCTCACGACTGTGGACCTGTAATTGAAAATGCCATTTCTCAAATCAATTCAAATAATTCCAGTATAAAGTTAGAGAGCTGGAAACAACTCGAAATTGGAGGGAAACTTATAATTTCTTCGGTTTTAAATAAAATTGACTCATCAGATTTTTTTTGTGCAGATATTACTGGAATAAATGAAAATGTCTTATTTGAATTAGGGTTTGCAATAGGTAAGAAAAAACCCATCTTTTTAATTCATGATACATCAATTGAGGATGCTTTTTCCAGATTTAAAGAATTTATACTTTTAACTGGTATTGGTTATCATAATTATACTAAAAGTGGTCAAATTGTAAGTGCATTCTTTAAAGATAATCCCCATAACTCAAGTAACATACTATTAGACAACCTTTTAAAAGATGTCTATTCTACGGATAATAAAAATGGGTTGTTATATATAAAAAGTCAAATTGATACTGATTTTAGTCAATACATAATTGATAAAATTGAGTATTACAAACTGCCTGTTTCCATTGATGATGCTACTGAAAACAAAATACAACCATTAAATTGGTATCTAGCAACTATTTTGAAGGTTCCTGCCGTTTTAATTGAATTTTCACAAGTATATAGAACTGGGCATCAAATACACAATTCAAAATGTTCTTTTATCGGTGGATTATCGTTGGGTTTAGGATTAAGAATTCAAATGATAGCTGCAAAACCATTTCCAACGAGTTTTGACTATCAAGAGTATTTAAAAAAATTTATTGACATTGAATCTCTGTCCCATGCTGTTGTTCCGTTTTTAACAAATTTAAAATCTGAAATTGCACAGCTGTTTACTCAACAGAAAAATATAAAACAGAACGAACGACGAGAATCATTAATACAAAAAATAAAATTTGGAGAATATATTGCCGAGCATGAATCTCATGAACTTCCTGAGTATTATTTAGATACGGCTTACCAAAACATAATAAAAAGTGAGTATAATATTGTCGTTGGCAGAAAAGGGTCTGGAAAAACAGCAACATTATATTACCTCCGATCAGTTTTTTCAAAAGACTCGAGGAATCTAATTATTCCCATTAAACCTGTTAATTTTGAAATAGACGGATTGGTAGAAGTTATAAAAAGCTTGGATCATGAATTCGCCAAAGGTTATATTATTCAATCAGTATGGAAATTTTTAATCTATACAGAAATAGCCAAAGTAATTTACCAGGCGCTACAAGAGAAACCAGACTACGCATTAAGAGAACATGACAAGTATGTAATAGATTTCGTAGAGAAAAATAAAGCGATAATATTAACTGATTTTTCGACTCGTCTTGAGCAAGAGTTAACAGACTTAAAGTTGTTGTCTGATGTTAAAGAGCAGGGGGAATTGCGAGATAAAATTTCTGAAATTCTACATGAGCGAATCATAGGGAAGTTGAAAGAATTAATCATTTCCTATATGACCACCCGAAAAAAATTGATTGTAATAATAGATAATTTAGATAAAAACTGGAGTAAAGATAAGGATATTGAGACAACAAGTAAATTCATTTTAGGCCTGTTAGGAGTTATTGGTAGAATTTCTAAAGAACTTCGAGGCAATCCAAAGAAACCATACGAATTTGATGTCCATTTACTCGTCCTTTTAAGAAGTGATATATTTTCTCATATTTTAAAGTATGCTAGGGAGCCTGATAAAATAGAATACACCTTATTAAAATGGGATGACCCAGAAGTCTTATTTAGATTAGTTGATGCGAGGTTAGAATATTTATCTGGAGACAATATATTTGCTATCAATTTTTGGGACAAATATGTCGTTCAGAGAGTTTGTGGCCAAGGCACTAAAAAATACATTATTTCCTGTATTATTCCTCGACCAAGAGATCTAATTTTTTTCTTAAATAGCGCTAAAAGTAAAGCGGTAATGAGAGGACACTCAATGATAATAGAGGACGATTTCATATCGGCGCATAAGGAATATTCAGCTTGGGTTTTCAGTCGATCTTAGTAGAAAACGGTATCACAATAGTTCAAATGGAATCATTTTTATATAATATGATTGGTGAAAACTCTGTCTTGACAAAAGAAAGGATAAGTGAATTAATGACCGTCGCTCATATTGCCAATGATATCACTTCAGTTGAATACTTTATAGATTTTTTATGTTCGTTATCATTTATTGGACGTGAGGTAAGGACTGATGTTTATGAATACAGATATGACCTTGGTGCTAATATTAAGATTAAGATTTTGGCTGACAAATTAAAATCAGATAGATTTAGAATTCACAATGCCTTTATCCCTTTTTTAGAATGCAGCGATAGCATAAACATTAAATGAATCAGAAAGTAAATAACTAAAACTCATTTCCCAACTTCTTAACCCTATCCGCCTGCCTTTCCATTTCATTAACAGCATAAATTAAAGTTGTACTGGTTGACGTATGGTTATTATGCCTGCCGGCTTCTTCCAATGTAAGCAAGCTGGCTACCTGGTCGCTGTGCAAGTGCTTTAAACTATAAAAATCAGCAGTAATTCCCAGGCCACCTATCGGCTTGCCGTCTTTGCCTTTCATATCCTTTATATGTGTTTTCCATCTCCTGGTTATCTGCTTCGGATCTATCATTACTGCACCCGGCTTAAGTCCTTGACTGAAAACGTAATCCTCTTTGTGGCAACGGGTGAGAGCTTCTTTCCAAAAAGGTAATGCCAGATCCTTTAAAGTTTTGAAAACCTCCCTTCTGGAGGATCCTTTAATAACCGTTACTTTAATTTGCTGTTTTTCCAAGTCAACGTCCTTGCCCTTTACTTTTAATAGCTCAGTCCGCCAGGCGCCGGAGTGAAAAAATATTTGCATGAAGATCCAGAACTTATAATGATGATCGTGTAAAATGTATTGATTGTTTTTCTTTCTTCCAGAGATAAAACCTGCCGGATTTTTTTAATAGTTTTTTGTTTTGCTATTCCGGCTATTGGGTTTAATTCAATTGCATCGAGCTCCACCAGCTCTTTAAACAATATACTCAAATATTTCTGGTAATGATTGAATGTGTTGGCGGTCCACCTGTCTCCCTTTAACTCACCAACTTTTTCCAGGATTAACATTATGTGCTTTTCCTGATGTCCTGAATTTTAACCCGGTCATAAGAAAGTACTCCTGCAGCCTTTTCAATATGAACTAAAATATTGTTATATCCGTCCGGATAGACATTTCAATTTTAGCCGGTCAAGGGCTTTATTGAAAGCTTTGCAAACATTGGTATGAGGAGATATTTCATACTCCGCCTCTACAGGCCCAACATAATCTCATATTACCGGATTGTAACCATTGAAAAGGGCTTCATTGAGTTCCTTCAGTAATCGTGTTACAACGGCCTTTCTTTCCTTCCTGGTCTTATAGGAAATAATGCCACTCTTGACAATTACGAATTTACCGGCAGGATTTTCCGGAGTATAAAACCTATATTGAATATACCAGTCTTTTGAAATGTCGGAATTGGCTTTTAGGAGAAATTGCAGGATTACTACAGAAATTATTAAAGAGTAGTTGTATCACGTACGTAGATTAAGGTTGCTAACTTTTTCACCGCCTTTAACGAGGAAATAAAGATTTAAAAAACGCTGAAAGCCTAATCTATATTGTGTTTCGAAGTGTGGGAGTTGACGGGTTCGAACCGCCGACCCTCTGCTTGTAAGGCAGATGCTCTGAACCAGCTGAGCTAAACTCCCTTTATTTATTCGGAGTGCAAAGATAAGGGTTGAATTATTTCTGCAAAATTTTTTTACCAGCCGGTTTCTTTGCTCCTTCTAAATACTAATTATCCGGTAAACCTGATGCAATCAGGGTAAACACCATCCAAGAACAGAGTTCTTCAATCGTAGTTCAGATGAAATTCTTAATTTTGAAGAAAGCGTGATATATGCCAAAGGAAGAGACCCAGGTAGATACTTATGAAGAAGTGGATGTATTGACGGAAACAGAAAGCCCCTACCACCTGATCGTATGGAACGACGAGGTAAATACATTCGAATGGGTAATCGATACCTTGATTGAAATCTGCGGACATAGCTCCGAGCAGGCGGAACAGTGCGCTATGTTGATCCATACACAGGGAAAATACTCCGTTAAACATGGCAACTATGAAAAACTGAAACCTATGTGCGATGCTATAACGGACCGCGGAATAGGCGCTACGGTAGAACTAACGGTTTCCTGATAAAAATCCCCTCTTAATGTGCCCTTCCATATGAAGTCACGAACATCCCTACATGCCTGTATTCGCCCTTGACAACAGTTGTATTTTTCCTCCCGTTGAATTATCTGAACCTAACGGATTACTGGCGATCGGCGGCGATCTCTCCATAAAGCGGTTGTTGATAGCTTATCAACAGGGCATCTTTCCATGGCCTGAAGAAAATAATATTCTATGGTGGTGCCCCGATCCAAGATTTGTATTGTTCCCGGATGAATTAAAAGTCAGCAAAAGCATGGAGAAATTATTGCGACAGGAAAGCTTTGAATTTACTATTAACAAAGATTTCAGACAGGTAATCAACAACTGCAAAACAGTTCCCAGAAAAAATCAAAACGGCACATGGATCACTCAGGACGTTAAAGAAGCTTATATCAGTTTGCACCATGCAGGATATGCGCATAGCGCTGAAACATGGCTCAACAATCAACTTGTTGGCGGCCTGTATGGAGTAAAATTAGGTAAGGTTTTCTTTGGTGAAAGCATGTTCAGTACCGTTAGCAATGCAAGCAAATATGTTTTTATAAAGTATGTGCAACAATTGATTCATGAAGGTATAACATTAATAGACTGCCAGGTGTATACTCCTCATCTTGAAAGCTTAGGCGC
>CAXSIE010000142.1:0-224 GCA_964237295.1 uncultured Flavihumibacter sp.
AACAACTCAATAATTTTATCTTTTAATAACGGATAATGGGTACATGCCAGCAGGATAGTATCAATATTTGCTGATTTTGAAAAGATATTTTTAATATGCTTCTGCACAAAATAATCAGCCCCTTTATTAAGATGCTCATTATTTTCAACCAGCGGCACCCACATGGGACAGGCCTCCTGATAAACGGTTAAAGAAGGAAAACACTTATTAATCTCAATAACATA
>CAXSIE010000142.1:234-1240 GCA_964237295.1 uncultured Flavihumibacter sp.
GTGGCAAGTATTCCAACTTCACCGGTATGCGTATAATTGCCTATAATTTCGGAAGTAGGCCGGATTACACCTAAAACCCTTTTATCTGGATCAATTTTAGGAAGGTCGTTTTGTTGAATGGTTCGTAAGGCTTTTGCAGAAGCTGTATTACAGGCAAGTATAATAAGTGGGCACCCTTTCTGAAACAGCCACTGAACACATTGAAGCGTGTATTTATATACCGTTTCAAAAGACCTTGGCCCATAAGGCGCTCTTGCATTATCACCAAGGTATAAATAATCATATCCGGGAAGGGTGGCCACAATCTCTTTCAGTATTGTCAGTCCTCCGTAGCCTGAATCAAAAACACCTATGGGTTGCGATAAGGTCATGATAGCGTTAGCTTCAGTAATCAGCTCTTTCAAATAATTTTAATGAAGTAAGAGCTTGTTTCAAAAAAGCTCACACATAAAAAACCCGGAGAAATGATCACATTAATCCAGGTTCAATAATGGTAAAAAATAAAATTATTTCAGGTTCAATTTCTTCTTTATCATTGGCAGCAGGTCATCGCCTGTAGGAACTACCAGGAATGCCTCCCTGTTAAAAACATGCGTGTAACCGTTATCTTTAGCTATCTGCTGAATGATATCCAGGGTTTTCTTTTGCAGTGGTGCCAGTAATTCCTGCTGTTTGTCTTCCAGTTGCTTTTGTGCTTCCGTGCTATAGTTCATTATCCTTGAATACAGATCCTGCATTTGCTTTCTTGCCGCTTCCTTTGCAACCGGCTGCATTTTTGAGGAATCAGTATTAAACTTCTTTGCCTTTGATTCCAATTCATCCTGGTAATCTTTACCATTTCTATCCAGTACTTCACGGAATTGATTAAGCATTGAATCGGCTTTTTTAGCCTCGGGCAAGCTTTGCAGTAATTCACCGGTATTTACATAACCGATTTTCATCTGAGCTTTAGTTTGAGCGCTCACTACTAAAAAACCTGAAAGCATTAATACAATTGTAAAAAGAT
>CAXSIE010000142.1:1250-3815 GCA_964237295.1 uncultured Flavihumibacter sp.
GTTTTGTGTTGTTCATATTTGTTTTTTTTGTTACCTCATAAGAAGGCGGTCGTTCTTATGTATTAAGTTTAAGTTGATTTATAGTTGAAACAGAAAATAAGTCCGTTGGCTGTAAAAATGTGTTTAGCACTTATTTAACACCCAACTCCTTTAATACATCCTCGCTTTTATCCAGTTTTGGGTCGGCAAAGATAACGGTAATTCCTTCACTTTTATCCAAAATAAAATCATATAAGCGTGCTACTGCAATTTTTTGAATAGCGTTATAAACTTTATCCTGTACAGGTTTTACAAGTTCCTGCCTTCTTTTAAAAAGATCCCCTTCAAATCCAAATCTCTTACGTTGCAGTTCACGAACTTCTTTTTCACGAAGAAACAATTCGTCTTCTCTTTTTTTCTTCAGGTCTTCGCTCAGCATTACTTTTTCCGCATCATAATCTTTGTACATCTTATCTAAGGAACCTTGTTTATCATCTATTTCCTTTTGCCACTGAACGCTGAACTGGTCAAGTTTTGTTTGAGCCTGTTTATAGTCAGGCATTTTTTCCAGGATGTATTTTGTATCTACAATTGCATACCGCTGTGCCTGACTTAAAAAAGTAACTGATAAAATTAAAATAACAAGAAGCAATATTTTTTTCATTCAAGACTAATTATTAATGGTTAACTGTTAAGACTATTGGTTAATGACGTTACTTATGCTTACACCTATTCAGGTTCAAACCCTAGCATAAAGGTAAACCTTGATGCATCTTTAAGCGATCCGCCTGGTTTTAAACGATCGAACCCGATTCCATAATCAAATCCAAGTAATCCAAACATAGGGAGGAAAAACCGGGCACCTACACCGGCACTCCTGCGTAAACGGAACGGATTATAATCTTTATAATCATACCAGCCATTGGCAGCTTCAAAAAAAGTTAAACCATAAATGGTACTGCTGGGATTGGTACTAAACGGATAACGCAGTTCCAAAGTGTACTTATTAAAAATAGTAAAGAATTTGGCAGCCTGTTGCTGATCAGGATTAACTTTTGGATCAGAATTGTCATAAACCGGATATCCTCTGTGTGCTATGATATCATAACCAAGGATACCGAAGTTGTTGGTAAGTCCTGCATCACCTACCTGGAAGCGTTCAAAAGGTGAATAATCCAGCTGGCTGTTATAACGTCCCATAAAACCATATTTGGCAGCAGCTTTCAATACAAATTGCCTGCTCTTATCAGCACCCATAGGCTTGCCGATCGGCACATACCATTCTCCATTTACCCGCCATTTATGGAATTCGGGAAACCTGTACGGGTTTGTTGATGTTACAATTGATGGATCAATTAGTGAATAAGGTGGAGTAAGCTGTGCACTTACAAGAAAGTTTGATCCGCTTTTCGGGAAGATCGGCTGGTCTATTGAGGACCGGCTCAGCGCAAATTTCAGACTTATATTGGTAGCAGTAAGATTGCTTAACCCCGGAAAAAGATTGGGATAATTACGCAATTTATATTGAGTCAGGTTTAACGATGACACTAATGTGAAATAATCATCCGGCCATTTCAACTGTTTACCCAAAGCAACGGAAACACCTAAAGTTTTAAGATAGGCCGTATCGCCCGCTTTCTTGCTATAGGTTCCGGTATACGGATCATAAGCGTTTGAATATTTGGTACTGTATAAACTAAAAGTAAGAGAATTTCTCTTTTTGCCTCCTAACCATGGCTCAGTAAAAGAAGCGTTGTATGAGCGAAAGGCCCTTCCGTTACTTTGAACACGAAGACTTAATTTTTGGCCGTCACCGGTTGGCAGGGGATCCCATGAATTTTTGTTAAAGATGTTCCTTATAGAAAAATTATTAAAAGATACTCCCAAGGTTCCTGTTAAACCAATGCCACCGCCCCATCCTGCAGAAAGTTCCAGTTGATCAGAAGATTTTTCTTCTACGGTATAATTGATATCAACGGTTCCGTCTTCCTGGTTGGGCACTGGATCAATACCAATTTTTTCCTGGTTAAAATACCCGAGGTTGGCTATTTCACGGTTCGAGCGTATCAATTCCTGCCTGCTGAATTTCTCACCTGGTACTGTTCTTATTTCACGACGGATTACATACTCCTTCGTTTTATCGTTCCCGCTGATATTGATATTTTTTATGGTGGCTTGCGGACCTTCTACGATACGAATTTCGTGGTCAATAGTATCGTTGTACACTTTTGTTTCAACCGGTTCAATACGAAAAAACAGGTAACCATCATCCTGGTACAAACCGCTGATATCGCCACCTTCCTGTGTCATTTGCTTACCCAGTTTCTTGTTAAGCGTTTCCAGGTTATAAATATCTCCTTTTGTAATGCCTAATATTAAGGTAAGAATAGAGTCGCTGTATTTTGTATTGCCTCTCCAGGTAGTATTTCCGAAATAATACCTTTTTCCTTCGTTTACTTTCAGGTCAACATTCAGGCTCCCTTTACGTGTATAATATTGAGTATCCGCCTGTATGGAAGCATCTCTGTAACCAAGGGAATTGTAATAATCCAATACTTTTTCTTTATCTTCCAGGTATTTTTTTTC
>CAXSIE010000142.1:3825-10725 GCA_964237295.1 uncultured Flavihumibacter sp.
CACCTTGTCTTTATCAGCTTCATACTTTTTCTGATTGAACTTGGCCGAACTGAACAATTTAAATCGGAAGTAAGGATCAAGGAATTCTTTTGTTTTAGTGAAAGATAAAAATCCCCAGTCTTTAAGATAATCTTTCAGTACTACATGTTTGGTTTCACCGTATACACTCTGGTCTTCTACTGGAAACAAGGTAAATTTTGTCATTTCCTTGGTACCTTTCATTTGTTTTTTAAGCTTGCTTTCAGTTACATTCTGGTTGCCAAAAAAGTGCAGCTCATTAATACGAACTTTTTTACCTTTATCAATTACAAAAACAAGATTCTGCGAATTCACCAGGCTACGATCATTTTCTTCAAGTATCTTGATAGAAACTCCTTTGAAGCCCTTTTCGTTATAAAACTTTTCAATGTTTTCCTGGGCAATCATCTTCATATTCTCTGTAATCACTCTTCCGGGAACCAGTCCGGCTTTTTTAGTCAGGTCTTCTGTTTCAGATTTTTTAGCGCCCCTGTAAATCGCTTTTGATAACCGCGGTCTTTCCTGTACATGTATTTCAATGCTAAGATCCCTTCCTACCAGCTTTGTATAATATATCTGAACATTGGAAAACAGTTTCTGTTGCCATAATTTTATAATGGCTTTGCTAAAATTATCGCCTCCTGGTATCTGCACTTTATCACCTACGTTGATCCCTGAAATAGAGGACAATAACGCCGCATCCAGAAATTTAGTGCCGGTAATGGTTATACCGGCAATAGTGTACTCTCTGGGAGTTTTTTCAGTAGCAATAGCTTGTAACTCGGGGTCAATAGAGGTAGGTTTGGTTGTATCGGCCTGCTGGGCGTTCGCCCGCGCTGCCAATATCAAAGAGAAAAACAAAACCACTACACCAGGAAATCTTCTTTGCATCCAGTTAGTTTTTTTCTTGTGTTTTAAGTAACTTTTGAAGTTCAGGACAGCAGCTGCCATTCGGATTACACATAAAAAGTTAATTTTGATGTAGCAAATTAATGGGAATAATTAAAACTGTTTGTTAAATCGTATGTTTTAACACCGCTTTACGAGGTGGGTGAAAATTCTTCTTCCCTGATCTGTTCACTGGTTTTTCCAAATCTTCTTTCCCGGCTTTGAAAGTTTACAATGGCTTCATACAAATTTTCTTTCCTGAAATCAGGCCATCGAGTGTTTGTGAAATACAATTCAGAATAAGCCAATTGGTATAAAAGAAAATTGCTGATACGGTATTCTCCACTTGTTCTGATCATTAATTCCGGGTCAGGGAATGAACTGGTACAAAGATTTTGCGATAATACTTCCTGTGTTATATTTTCAGATTGCAAAGTACCTGCCTTAACTTTTTCAACTATTAATTTTACGGCGTTTACCAATTCCCAACGACTGCTGTAGCTTAGCGCCATTACCAGGTTCAGGCCGGTATTAGCTTTAGTGAGCTCCAATGCTTCCAGCATTTCACCCCTGGCATATTCGGGTAACATATTTAAGTCGCCAATAACATGCAGCTTAATGTTGTTCTTATTCAACGTGTCTACTTCCTTGCGTATTGTATCAACAAGAAGTTCCATTAACCCTGCAACTTCATATTCCGGACGGTCCCAGTTTTCTGTGGAAAAAGCGTACAGTGTTAAATACCGGATACCTAGTTCTGCACATCCTTCCACGATGTTACGAACACTCTCTACTCCATGAAAATGCCCGAACAAACGATCTTGTCCCTGTTCTTTAGCCCAACGGCCATTACCATCCATAATAATGGCTATGTGACGGGGCAACTGTTGAAGATCTATTTTCGCTTTCAGCGAATCCATGACAATATATTTTCAGGGAGGCAAAAGTACATAAAAGATCGGGAAACCTTTGAAAATATTGGTTTTTAAAGCAAGGAGCAAGAAACCATGGATGTATTAAGGGTTAAAGGTATTGATTGCTGTCAGCTATCCGATGCGTATTCGCCTGGTAACAAAAGACATTAACACCAGATGGCAGCGATTCGGTGACGATAATAAACCACGCAGGGAGACCCGAAAGAGCACAATGTATTTAAACCTCCGGTTTATAATTACTGTAACCTGTGGTTTATTACAAATAAGTTAATCAATCCGCCCTTGGGCAGCGGTAAGATGTAAGGTTAAACGAAAAAGTCAGTTCAGCCATTATGTACTGATCTTTTTGTTTTGGATATCCTCTCTGGCGGGCTGTGCCATTTACGAATCCGATAGGTTCACCTGTTTCATAAGAACGATCCTGTAATAATTCGGCAATGGAAGCTGAGCCATCAGGAAGTTTAGGAAAAATAGAAGGATCAACGAAAGTGCTGCTTACATCATCCAGGTAATCGGTATTAGTGAAACGATGAACTATTTCAAAGCCAATGTTAACGCGTTCCGTAAGATTGTATTTAACCCCAACCCCAAAAGGAACACATAATGCCATGGTTCCATAAGGTTTGCGGTCTGGATATTGAGAATATCCTTGTCCTTCTGTGCCTAACGGCCTGAGAAATACTTTTTGGCCGCCCAGATAAGCATAAGGATCGTAACTAAAAACGCCGGCACCCAATGTTATATAAGGTGTAAACCTGTTATAAGGATCGCCCGGAACAAATTTGAAGAAATTGAAATCTCCCTGTACGGCAAGTTCCCAGATATTTGTATTAAAGCTGAGGTTACGCCTCTTTTGATATTCGTTGTTAGAATAAATATCTGAATACCCTAATTGTGCGTAATGAGCCGATACCCTTAACCCGATATAATTACCAAACTGCTTGCGAAAAAAAATACCTAAAGCGGGTTTAGGCCTGTTGATACTTGCCCTGGTATTCAAATCGCCAAAATAATGAGCCACGCCTGCTGATATTCCAAATTCACCTTCCTGCACGGTACTCTGGTATTGTGCGTTTGCATAGTTCAACATTACCAACATACCTGTAGTAAAAAGAAGCAAGTATTTCTTAATCATCTTACAAAATAACGGTTAAATATTATTAGTAACGAATTTCACGCGATTTTCTTGTGCAAAAAAACGGTTAATTTCTTGTATCTAAACCCCAGGATAATTTTGTACGCAGGGTTTGTAAAAAATTACTTTCATTGAGTCTTACCAGACTAAAAGTGAATGTTTCCCTTTTAATAGCAAGTTGTACCTGTTTGTCAACAACTTCTTTTCTTGAGTCAAGTGTACAAATAAAATTTTCTGTTCTTCCTTCCACCTCAAATGAGATGATGTTATTATCAGGTATAACAATCGGCCGGATATTCAGGTTATGTGGCGCTACAGGAGTAATTACAAAACTTCCTGAATCAGGGAATACCACAGGGCCGTTACAGCTTAATGAATAACCTGTAGACCCGGTTGGCGTAGCTAAAATAAGGCCATCAGCCCAGTAGGTGTTTAAAAACTCGCCATTTAAGTAAGTATGAATTTTTATCATCGGCGAAGTGTCCGTTTTATGAATGGCAAATTCATTCAAAGCGTATGGAACTTCCCCGAATAACGGCCGGTTAGCATCAAGATGTATCAATGATCGTTTATCAATAATTAAGTTCCTGTTTACCAGCGCAGCTATAGCAGTAGCCAGTTCGCCCTTACCGATACTTGCTAAAAATCCCAGCCTTCCGAAATTTATTCCCATTACAGGAATATTTTTATCGCGAACCAGGGTGATCGTATCCAAAAGGGTTCCATCCCCACCCAGGCTTATCACAAAATCAATGGAATCATCGAGGTCAGCAGATAAAGCAAAGGTGGAAATGTCTTTATCTAAATGAATGGTTGAAATAATCTGCTCAAAAAAAGGCTGAAAAATAACCGGTGCTATTTTTTGCCTGAATAATTCATCAAAAAAATGCTGCATTTCTGAACGATAATCCAGATCAACTACACGGCTGTAGATGGCTACTTTCATTTATTTATTATTTTCTTTAACAACCAACTTGCCTGGTAGCCGGTTATTGCAGTTTGGCATTCAACATCTCTTTTCAAAGTTTGTTTGATGAAGAAAGCCTGCTGATAGCTAAAAATCGTTTTTAAAATGTAAAAATAATCCCTTTTGGCCTAACTGATTGAAACTGTATTCGAAACGGAACACCACATCGTATAGAGTTACAAAATCAATACCGGCTCCTGTGGTATACAGCATCCGGTTAACGAGAGAATTTTGTAGAAAATTTTTGTTGTAAGAATATCCCATGTCTCCATATACCTTAGCGTATACACGAAACGGAATCTTGTTATGTGATTTTGAAAAAGAAAACGGAATGTTAAAACTGGTTATTTGTTGCCGCAGGGTATTCCGCACCATAAGTGCTGCTACTCCATCTATTACATATTTTTCAAGCCCTCTTAAATAAAGATCGCTGTAACCAAATAAGCGCTGGTTATAATAAGGCTGATCAAGGGGTAATTTGAGTACTCCGTAAGCCTGCAAACCATAAAAAGTTTTATCCGCGATCTGAAACCCCTTGTTTCCTTTTGCACTCACCTGCCAGAGATTCATATCCTTATTTATTCCTTTCCGGGTAAAGCCCGCATCTCCTACAAACCCTTTTAACGGGTAAGCCACATAATCAACGTTGGTATATTCTATTGTGTAGTCTAATTGAGGATAAGAAACAAAACGCTTGTCATTATTAAAGTATTTAGGACTTACCATGGCAACAGCTTCATCTATCCTGTTCGTATTATAACTTAACCGAAGAGAATGCCTGGTTTTAATAGCGGGCCTGTAAGTATAGCTTACCGCAAAATTGAACTGTTCATTTAATACCTGGCCTCTAAACAAGCCTGACAGGGAATCAGGAGGGTTTAACGACCTTTCCATTGGTATAAATCTTTGTTCGTTATTTGTAGTGGTATGATTTAATTCTTTAGCGGTAGCGTAAGACAGATAAATTCCATATCCATGCTTTAATGATTTATCAGCATTGGGTTGTTCATAAGAAAATTGCAGCTGGCGGGTATATCCGGTTATGAACCAGGCTTTAAGCTTGTCGTTCCGGCCGGTAAAATTATACCATGCCAGCTTGGCACCATAATTAGATCTTTGAAGATTATAACCCTGTTTAGCCCATTCTGATAAATTTCTATCGGCCAGTTTAAAATAAGGTATGGGAAACAAATACCATCTTTCCCTGATATCTACCTGAATCTCTACCAGGTATCCATTAAAGCCTTTCAATGATACAACCACCTCGTTAAACAACCGTGTATTCATTAACTGATTGCGGGCAAGTTCGAATTTTTGAACCAATTCATTCAAAACAACTGAATCACCTGTTTTAAAGGGCAGTTCCCGTTCAATGATATAAGATTTGGTTTTTTTTGTGCCGCTGATAACGATGGCACCGATAACGAAAAAGTTTTTTTTAAAGAGGGTATCTTTATAAGTCAGGCTATCAGTATTGATACTGGTTGGAGTGATTAGTGGCGATTGCAGGTTTCCTGGTTGTGCGTACGATATACAATGCACTAAAGTTCCTATAACTGTTGCCAGGTAATATTTCTTCCCCATATGTATGAATCGCTGATACTTAGAAATTATTATACGTATTTGACAGTAAAGGGGATGATAACTACCTGATCAAATATTAAGGTAGTTCATTGGATGATCATAATTTGTTTTTAATTCGTTTTCATACAATTCTTCCCCAAAATAATATTTAACATGGTAATCGTACCGCTGAAAGGTAGCAACAATATCCGAAATTTCGAATTTGTTAATTTTGATAGTAACGTATAATAAACCCAGGTTAGTATCGAAATAAGTATTTAATTGGGTAATGTAGGCATCGTTGGTTTCCACGAGCTTACTTATCTGGGAAAATGAAAATTCACGTTTTTCCAATTCAAGAACAATGATTCCGCCGGTATCTTCCATTCCATACCTTTTACCGACAAACTTCAGGAGATCGGGAGTAGTAATGGCGCCAACCCAATTCATATCAATATCTACAATCGGGGTTACACTTAAATTGAACTCATTTGTCATGCGTACTGCTTCCACCATATGCATGTTTGCATTAACGGAAATGTTTGAAAATTCTGCCTGAAATGTTTCAAGCAGTGAACTGTCATCTTCAATGTTAAGCAATTGATCTTCATTTACCAGACCTACATATTTATCATCTGTTATAACCGGTAAATGGCTTATGGTAGTCGGTCATGAGTTGTAAAGCCTGAAAAACAGTATCTGTCAGGGAAAGTGTTGGTACTGAAGCAGAAATTAAGTCCTTATTTAGCACGGGTTTTCGGAATTTACTTGTTAAGACGTCAAAATCTAAGCCACCGCTGCAGACTCATTTAGTTTTGTCAAAAATTTATGTAAAATGCTGTTAAACTCTTCAGGCCTTTCCATCATCGGGGCATGCCCGCTTTTGTCAATGAAATATAATTCGCTGTTTGGAATAAGTTTGTTGAACTCCCGTCCTACAAAAGGAGGGGTAATAGTATCGTTGTTGCCCCATACCAGTAAGGTTGGTTTTGTTATTTGATTGAGTTCCTGGCCAAGATTGGTACGTATAGCACTTTTAGCTAATGCAATAATTTTAATAACTTTAATGCGGCTGTTTACAATTTCATAAACTTCATCCACCAGCTCTTTTGAAGCGGTTTCAGGATTATAGAAGGTAAGTTGGGTTTTCTTTTTTATATATTCATAATCGCCACGTTTAGGATAAGTATCCCCCATTCCATTTTCAAAAAGGCCGGAGCTTCCGGTAAGAATTAAAGATTTTATACGTTCCGGATGCCTTAAAACGTGTAACAATCCTACGTGGCCTCCTAATGAATTTCCTAATAAATGAATGTTCCTGTAGTTTTTAGCTTCTATAAATCTGAAAACAAATTTTTCCAATCCCCCGACAGATGTGTGCAATATATCCAGAT
>CAXSIE010000143.1:0-390 GCA_964237295.1 uncultured Flavihumibacter sp.
GCAGTGGTTTAAACAAATAGCCACCTGCTCCGAAAGTATTGTCTACAATTAAAGGCAGGTCATACTCTTTTGACAGGTCAGCGAATTTTTTAAAGTCCGGAATATTAAGTCTTGGATTACCGATTGTTTCCAGGTATATGGCTTTTGTATTTTTGTCTATAAGCTTTGCGAAGCTTTCTACGTTATCGCCATCAGCAAAACGCACTTCAATACCCAGTCGTTTAAAAGCTACTTTAAACTGGTTATAAGTTCCTCCATATAAATAAGAAGTGCTGATGAAATTATCACCGGCCTGAAGGATATTATTAAGGGCAAGAAATTGAGCCGCTTGTCCGGAAGATGTTGCCAGTGCTGCAACGCCTCCTTCCAAAGCAGCAATCCGTTTTTCAA
>CAXSIE010000143.1:400-4196 GCA_964237295.1 uncultured Flavihumibacter sp.
TGGTAGGATTCATAATCCGGGAATAAATATTTCCAAACTGTCTTAAGCCAAACAGGTTAGCTGCGTGTTCTGTGTTGTCAAACACATAAGAAGTAGTTTGATATATAGGAACAGCCCTTGATTTAGTGGTAGGGTCAACTTCCTGTCCGGCATGCAATTGTAATGTTTCGAAGTGAAGATCGGTACTCATTATGATATATTTAAACGTTAAAAAAGGCAAGTAAATTTAATAACATAAAAAATTAAGTAGATCAAGGTAACAAGCCAGTAAGATATTTAAAGGCTTAAACAATAAATGGTTTATTAACTCACAGGTATAATTTTAGGTGTAGATCATAGCTAAATATTAGGTTGCCTACAAATTAGCAGACTTTATACAAATATGCAACACCTGATTGTTAAATACTTGTATAGCATTCATCTTAAACTAAAAAAGCTCATCTGGCTGTCAGATGAGCTTTAAGTATATTTGTTGTCTTTATTAAGCTTTTAATCTGACTTATCTTTCTTTCGGTTGATCCTAAAGATGGAAGTAGCACCTTTCTATCCATTTTTATATGCTAAAAATAATGTAGCGGTTGCTAAGGCTTCAACGGGCCA
Organism: uncultured Flavihumibacter sp.; assembly: GCA_964237295.1. GTDB lineage: Bacteria > Bacteroidota > Bacteroidia > Chitinophagales > Chitinophagaceae > JADCRZ01. The sequence continues at coordinate 1,001 of CAXSIE010000143.1, forward strand.
TATCCCTCTGCCTTTCTTGATAAGTTATAAATAAGAACTGTACAAAGATAATAGTAGAAATTTCAATCTTCCAAATTATATTAATGGTACTATTACTCGTTAACAATTATTTTCCATTTGATGAAATCAGCACTTCAACCCGTCTGTTTTGCATTCTTCCTTTTTCAGTAGTATTGCTGTATTTTGGAAATGTATTTCCGAGACCTTTTACTGAAATGCGGTTATCATTGATGCCTTTACCTTCAAGGTAACTGGCTACGGACGTTGCCCTTTTTTCTGATAATAACTGGTTGTAATTATCTGTTCCTTTGTTATCCGTATGCCCATGAATTTCAAGATAATTATCAGGATAGTCCTTAAACACATTTACCAGTTCATCTAAATTTTTCTTTGCAGACAGTGAAAGCTCGGATTGATCAGGTTCAAACAGTATTTTGCTATTAAATTCTACAACTATCCCTTCGCCTACCCTGTTAACTGTTGCTTTAGATACCCTGGTTTTAATGGCTGCAGCTTGTTTGTCCATTTTGCTACCGATAACCGCTCCTGTTACTTCTCCGAGATTTGCTCCGATTACAGCACCCGCTTCACTATTACCTGAGGCCTTACCAAATACTTCTCCGAAAGCTTCCCCTCCCGTAGTTCCTAAAGCTGTGGCAGTCTGTACCCCATGAAAACTTTTACAACCGGTTGAGGTAACTGCGAGTAAAATAAATCCTGTTAGTATTTTGTTTATGATCTTCATATTTAATTGCACCTGCAATAATTATTTATAAATGCCAAATCTCATGCCACCGGAAAATAAGCTGTATAAAAAAATGGGTTGATGCAAACCTGCATCAACCCATTTAAATAATTATTGTAACGCTTACATAAGCAAACTTATTGTTTCCTGACCTGTTTCAATATCAGAAAAATCAATCATAGGGGCTTTTTTGATCTTTTTCGGATGGTTATGTCGATGGTTGCTTTTATTACCGGTAAGTAATGAGCCAGCAATCACACCGGATGCGGCAGGCACTTTCGTACTTTTTTGCAATGCGACAATCTCCTGTGAAGTAATCAATTGTTGATCCTGCAAATATAAAGCAGCACTCTCTGTTAATTCATGACGCTTTGTAGTATCCATTTTGTGTACGGTAGTATCCATCTTGCGTATAACCGTGTCTTTCTTCGTAGTATCTGTCTGACTGTAGGCACCAAGAGAAAAGGTAAGTGCAAGAATTGAGAATAAAATTTTAATCGGTTTCATAATTTCGATTTTCATGAAAAATAAAATGCTTTCAGAGCTAAACACAAATTTCCTAATGGAAATACTGTGCCAGAATTAAATTATACAGACTGTTAAATGTTAAAAAAGCTCTTAACTGTTAGCTCTCCGCTACCAAAGGAAGTACATTATGCGGTGATCCGCTGATAGTTAACAGCTGATATCTTTTATCAGAGTGGGGCGGTTTATGCAACTTAATACTGCGGTATTTGTTGTTATCTTTATATACTACATTATGGCAAAAAGCAACATTCCGCAGGAAAATATTGTTTTAGAACAGGATTTTATAGAAGTATTTGGAGCCCGCGAACACAATCTAAAAAATATTGATATTCGCATCCCTAAAAATAAGCTGGTGGTCTTTACAGGTGTTAGCGGTAGTGGTAAATCTTCCCTGGCTTTCGATACTATTTATAACGAAGGTCAACGGCGCTATATGGAAAGTTTTTCCGCTTATGCGCGCCAGTTCATGGGTGATATGGAAAGGCCGGACGTAGATAATATCACCGGTTTATCGCCGGTAATCTCCATTGAACAAAAAACAACCAATAAAAACCCCAGGAGTACGGTTGGTACTATTACAGAAATCTATGATTTTTTAAGATTGTTATTTGCCAGAACGGCTGAAGCGTATAGTTATAACACTGGCAAAAAAATGATGAAGTTCAGTGAAGAGGAAATTGTAACCAGCATTTTTACAAAATTCAACAACAAAAAAATCACTTTGCTTGCTCCGTTGGTAAGAGGGCGTAAAGGGCATTACCGTGAGTTGTTTGAAGACATTCGCAAGAAAGGATATCTTAAAGCAAGAGTTGATGGAATCGTTCTTGATTTAACCGAGCGTATGCAGGTTGACAGGTATAAAATCCACGATATCGAAGTGGTGATTGACCGGTTAGCAGTAACCGAAGACATGAAGGTACGCTTAAGCCAAAGCGTTCAAAAATCTTTACAGATTGGTAAGGACCTTATGTTTCTGCTTGTCAGCGATGATGCAAAGCCTGTACAATACAGTAAGCAGTTAATGTGTGAGGATACCGGTATCAGTTATGAAGAGCCCTCGCCCAATGCGTTTTCATTTAATTCACCTTATGGCGCTTGTGCAACATGTAAAGGACTTGGAACAGTTAACCAGGTTAACATGGAGGCCGTGATCCCTGATAAGGAACTGAGCATAAGCGAAGGCGCCATCGCACCATTGGGCGAAGAGCGACAGGCCTATGTTTTTAAACAGGTGGAAGTGCTGGCAAAAAAGAATAAGATCAGTTTAACCAGGCCGGTTAAAGATTTATCGCCGCAGGCGCTCAATCTTATATTGTATGGAACGGAGGATGCGGCCAATAAAGATATTGAATTTGATTTTGATACTTCCAACACAAACATTTATGCTACCGAATATGAAGGGGTAGTCATCATGTTACGCCGCTGGTTTGCAGGAAGCAGCAGTGAGTCATTGCGGGATTGGGTGGAACAGTTTATGGAAATGAAAACCTGTGAAACATGCAGGGGAGCAAGGTTGAAAAAAGAAAGTCTCTGGTTTAAATTAGACGGCAAAAACATTGCGGAACTGAGCTGTATGAATCTTGATAAGCTGGCTGACTGGTTCTCGGGGATTGAGAAGCGGTTGACGGATAAACAAAACTCCATTGCCAAGGATGTATTAAAGGAGATAAGAGACCGGCTGCAGTTTTTGCTGGATGTAGGGTTAAATTATCTTACTATAGACAGGTCTTCCAAATCTTTAAGTGGGGGCGAATCGCAGCGTATCAGGCTTGCTACACAGATAGGTTCTCAGTTACAGGGAATAACTTATATTCTTGATGAACCGAGTATAGGGCTGCATCAGCGCGATAACCAACGGCTGATCGGTGCATTGAAAAACCTCCGCAATATCGGTAACAGTGTTTTGGTGGTAGAACACGATAA
>CAXSIE010000143.1:4240-10711 GCA_964237295.1 uncultured Flavihumibacter sp.
GCTGCCGATCACCTGGTTGATGTTGGTCCGAAAGCAGGTAAGCATGGTGGTCAGATAGTGGCACAGGGAGATCCGAAGTTGATGCTTAATGCCCAGTCAGAAACTACCAGGTTCCTTTTCGGTGAAAAAGTGATTGCAGTTCCGGTAGAACGCAGAAAAGGTAGTGGAAAAAAGCTGGTTTTGAAAGGAGCCCGTGGCAACAATCTTAAAAAAGTAGACGTGAGTTTTCCATTAGGTAAATTAATTTTAATTACCGGCGTAAGCGGCAGTGGAAAATCAACATTGATCACTGAAACATTGTATCCTTTATTGTCTCAATATTGTTACCATTCCAAAACAAATCCTAAAGAGCATACCAGCATTACAGGACTGGAATTGATTGATAAAGTAATTGAAATAGACCAGAGCCCGATAGGCAGAACGCCCAGGAGCAATCCGGCCACCTACTGTGGTTTTTTTACTGATATAAGAACTTTGTTTGCGGCTGTTCCTGAAGCAAAGATCCGTGGATATACAGCCGGCCGTTTTTCCTTTAACGTAAAAAGCGGCAGGTGCGAGATGTGCGGTGGCGGAGGCATGAGGGTTATTGAAATGAACTTTCTTCCGGATGTTTATGTGCATTGTGAAAAATGCAATGGCAAAAGGTATAACCGCGATACGCTGGAGATCCGTTATAAAGGTAAATCGGTCAGTGATGTATTGGATATGACGGTGGATGAAGCCGTTGAATTCTTTACCAATGTGCCTTATATCTACCGTAAGATAAGAGTGCTGCAGGAAGTGGGCCTTGGTTATATTACATTGGGTCAGTCTGCCGTAACATTGAGTGGTGGTGAAGCGCAGCGGGTGAAACTTTCTACCGAGCTTGGAAAAAAGGATACCGGTAAAACATTTTATATTCTTGATGAACCCACCACAGGTTTACATTTTGAAGATATCCAGCATTTACTGGATGTGTTAACCAAGTTAGTGGATAGAGGAAATACGGTATTGGTAATAGAACACAACCTTGATGTTATAAAGGTAGCTGATCATATTATAGATCTTGGACCCGAAGGTGGTGATGGAGGTGGCAAAGTGCTGTTTGAAGGCACGCCTGAAGATCTTGTTATGGTAAAAGAAAGCCATACCGGAAAATTTTTAAAACCAGAACTGGTAGTCAATGGAAAGAGTAATAATTGATATGGATGAAGTAATTGCTGATCCCATGGGTGATATGATAGCGTGGTATCGAAAAACCCACCAGCTTGAAATAGATGAGAAAAAGATGTTGGGAGGTTCATGGGTGAAAGGATTTCCGGAGCATCATCAGCAAATGGTAACGGAAAGATTGTATTCAGCAGGATTTTTTAGAAACCTGCCGGTTATTAAGGATAGTATTGAAGTGCTGTCGGAGATGAATAAGCGGTATGAAATTTTTATTGTTTCAGCAGCAATGGAATTCCCTAATTCATTAAAGGAAAAGCTGGAGTGGCTGTTGGAACATTTTACTTTCCTTACCTGGAAACAAATTGCATTATGTGGTGATAAAAGCCTTGTATGCGGTGATTACATGATAGATGATCACGTTAAAAATTTAAGAACCTTTAAAGGAAAAAAATACCTTTTTACCTCATCTCATAATCTTGATATTGTTGGATATGACAGGTTGAATAACTGGAAGGAAGCAGGAGAGGTTTTTTTAAAGTAAACAGCTATGCACTTTTGAACACCTCCTATATGTGTTTAAATTGCAGGCTTGCAAACTTTAAAAAACCGATAAGCGATGCAGAAAATAATTAATGAAATCCCAACTAAGGGTAAAATAGGGAACGGATCAGGTTATACTTGTAACCGGATATAAGGATTGGACTAAGTTTCCTGCGGCTTATCGGCTATGATTTATATTATTTTATTGCATCAGTATATTGCTACACTTAATTTTAAGTCGTTAATACTTGGGACAGCGCATATATTTCAGATCGCTGCCGCCACCCAGTTGAAAGCTTATTTTAAGTCCGGCTGAATAATAAGAATCCATATTGGATGATTTGCCTCTTATTTCACCGGCATTCCTGTTGGCAGAACTGGCGCTTTTGTCATACATTCTAACGGCCACTATTGCCCGTTCAAGCGGAAGGTGTTTATAAAAAAGGTCTTTGTCTATGTATGTGGTGCTTACATCGTCTAAATAGTCAGTAAAGGTTTTACGCAAGAGCATCTCACCGCTAACGCTGATCGTTTCGCTCAGAAAATACTTTATACCAATACAAAGGGGTATGTTTAACTGGGTTAATTTATAATCTTTTCTGCCGGAATATTCGGCGAATCCTTCGCCTTCTGTGTGTAGTTGTTTCAGGTTAACCCATTCTCCTGTTACCTGATCGTGTCCCAGTGGGTTGAAATGAAATACACCGGCCCCGGCAATAAGATAAGGGCGAATTTTATGCAGGTGATCTGTTTCATCATTCTCTAAAAAAACGGTAGGATAAAATTCTACAGCTGCCAGCGCTTCATATATGGTTGATTTGAAGTTAAGGTTACGTGCCAGGCGGGCCTCTTCTTCACCGCCTTTACCTTTGATAAGCGCATCATCTCCTGCAATGGTTCCACAGTTGACAGCAAAACGAAGTGCATACCATTCAGTGGGAAAGATGGATAAATGTCCTCCAACAAACAATTTGGTATTTGAAAGGTTATTATCTTTTAATAGCGTGCCTCCTTTTCCTGCATTGCCTCCCAGATCGCCCAGTAAATTGGAAGGAGATAATGTAAAACCAGTTTCCAATATCCCATACTTAAAGCTAAATTGGCTAAAAGCACTTTGAAAGAAAAATAATCCCGTTAAGAACATTACACAGTGGTACCTTAAGGAATATAACTTTCCCTTCATCAAATATTGGATTTTATTTTTCAATGGTTTGGATCAAAAGCTTCCGGAAGTCTTGTCCATGGCTAGTTTCAATATAAACGTCTTTAAAATGATTTTGGTGTGTTAAGAATTATTAATTATTAATGATTAATAATTAACGGGTATTACCTAACGAGGTAATCTTATAATGATAGTAACAAATAAGCAACTATCCGTTAACCATTAACCATTAACCATTAATCATTAGCAAGTATCATTTCAATATGATCAATTCCGTCTTCATCGTAGATGGGACCAGCTTGACGGAAACCATGAGATTCATAAAATTTTTTTAAGTATAACTGGGCTCCGATCCTTATAGTTGTTTTCCCAAAAAGGGAATAACATGCTTCAACAGAACGTTGCATTAATTCATTACCGATACCTTTTCCTCTTGCCAGTGGAGATGTAACCACTCTTCCAATGGAAGGCTCTTTATATGAAACGCCTGCAGGCAATAACCTGGAATAAGCTGCCAGCATATTATCTTTCCATCCCGTAAGATGATAGCTTTTATCATCCTTGTTATCCGCATCCTGGAAAGGGCAGTGCTGCTCTACTATAAATACTTCTATGCGCAGTCTTAATATAGCATATAATTGCTCTAATGTTAAATCTTTAAACTTTAAACAGATCCAGCTTACAGGCATCGGCAGGTAATATTTACGTTTAAAAATAAGAGATAAAAGCGGCTTGTAATATGATTTGTATTTAATTTTATTACTACTCAATTTATCTTCATGGCTGTTTTACAAGTGAATGCAATTACAGTGACGGGGCATGGAAATGTGATCCTTAAAAACCTGTCTTTCTCTATTGATGATCATGAACAATGGGCCATAGTAGGACCTTCAGGAAGTGGAAAAACAACCCTGCTGCATTCATTAAGCAGGGAAACTTTTATGAGCGGCAGTATGCTGTTAAATGGAGGAGCGCCCGGCTCTATCGAAAAAATTGTGTTGGTAGAACAACAGCATCATTTTAAAAACCTGTCGAATACAAACACATTTTATTACCAGCAGCGCTTTAATGCTTCCGATGCCGAGGATGCAATAACTGTAAAGGAAGCCCTGCAGGAAAATACTACAGCTGATAACAGCCAAAATGAATTTTCACCTGAGGCGGAGCATATACTGGATTTGTTAAGATTACGTAAGCTGTTATCCGTAAAACTTATTCAGTTATCCAATGGTGAAAATAAGCGCCTGCAGATTGCAAAGGCTTTACTGCTTCATCCCACTATCCTGATGCTTGATAATCCTTTTACGGGACTGGATGCGGAAGCAAGGAAGGTATTGGCAGAGTTGCTTAACGACATCATTAAAAAAAATATTCAGATTATACTCGTGACCTCGCCCCATCACCTACCTCATTTTATCACTCATGTATTATCATTGGAAAAAGACGGCAGTTACGCTACAGCAAGCGCTGCAATATTTCGTAAAAGTGTGCTGCCACCATCCACTGCATTTTTGCCGGATATGAAATTGTTGAAAGAACTGGCGCCGGCTGCTGGTATTCACAATTTTGAATTTGCAGTAAAAATGAAACATGTCAAGGTGGAGTATAATGGCAGGAAAATTCTTGATGATATAACATGGGAAGTTCGCAATGGCGAATGCTGGTCATTATCAGGACCTAACGGTTCCGGTAAGTCAACTTTGTTAAGTCTTATAAATGCGGATAATCCCCAGGCTTATGCGAATGAAATTTATTTATTCGACAGGAAGCGGGGCAGTGGTGAAACCATCTGGGAAATAAAAAATAAGATTGGTTTTGTATCACCGGAACTGCATTTATATTTTGATGCGGGTATTAATTGTTTTGATGTGGTAGCATCGGGTTTATTTGATACTATCGGGTTATTCCGTTTGTTAAATGAAGTTCAGTCTGAAGCTGTAATACGATGGATGAAGCTGTTAAAAATTGAACATACACAAAACAAATTATTATTCCAGTTATCTAACAGTATGCAGCGGCTTGTTTTGCTTGCAAGGGCACTGGTTAAAAATCCTCCAATGCTGATATTGGATGAACCCTGCCAGGGATTGGATGAAGATCAGGTGCTGTTATTCAGAAGCATGGTTGATGAGATCTGTACGCTTACGGGTAAAACATTAATTTATGTTTCTCATTACACGCAGGAAATTCCGGTATGCGTGAACAAATTTATAAAGCTTGAAAACGGGGTAATTATTAATGATTAATGTTTAATTATTAACGGAAAGTGGCTGAAACTAATGCAACTTTAGAATTGATAAGTTTGTCAAATTATTAATAATTATACTTTTCTTTCCAAAGATTTTTAAGATACCTGCGTAGTTCTTCTTCTCTTGCATTTTTTCCCGGATCGTAAAAAGTGGTGCCGCTTAATTCAGCAGGGAGGTATTCCTGCGGCGAAAAACTGTTATCGTAACTATGAGAATACTGGTAACCTTTATGATAATCCAGGTTCTTCATCAGCTTGGTTGGAGCATTCCTGATATGCAGTGGAACAGGCAGGTCGCCATGACTGCGAACAGTTGCCAGCGCCTGGTCAATGGCCATATAAGACGCATTGCTTTTTGGTGAAGCGGCAAGATATGTAGTGCATTGCGATAAAATGATTCTAGCTTCAGGATAACCGATCTTGTTCACTGCTTCAAATGCAGCATTCGCCAGCACCAGCGCTGTAGGATTGGCATTTCCAATATCTTCACTGGCAAGGATCACCAGCCGCCTGGCAATAAATTTAACGTCTTCCCCGCCTTCAATCATTCTTGCCAGCCAGTAAACGGCCCCGTTAGGATCGCTTCCCCGGATGGATTTAATGAAAGCTGAAATAATATCATAATGCTGTTCGCCGCTTTTATCATACAAAGCAATTCTTTGCTGGGCTATCTCTATAACTTTATCATCAGTGATGATCACCGGGTCTGCAAGTGAATCGGTAGTAAGTTCCAGCAGGTTGAGTAATTTGCGTGCATCGCCGCCTGAGATAGTGATCAGCGCGGCTGTTTCTTTTAATTCAATAGTTCGTTTGCACAATACCTCGTCATCCTTAATCGCATGCTTTAATAAATCTATGAGGTTATCTTCCTCCAAAGGTTTTAACACGTACACCTGGCATCTTGATAGCAAGGCTGAGTTAACTTCGAAAGAGGGGTTCTCTGTTGTGGCGCCTATTAAAGTGATGATGCCTTTTTCAACGGCTCCGAGCAATGCATCCTGCTGGCCCTTATTAAACCGGTGAATCTCGTCTACAAAAAGAATCACTCTTTGTTTCGTCTTTGCTTCTTCTATAACTTCTCTTACTTCTTTTACGCCGCTGCTGATTGCGCTCAACGTATAGAACGGAGCATTAAGGGTATGGGCTATAATATTGGCAATAGTGGTTTTGCCTACGCCGGGCGGTCCCCATAAGATCATAGACGGAACCTTGCCCTGTTCAATAGCCCTTCTCAGGATACTGCCTTTTCCGGTAAGGTGTGCCTGTCCGGTAAGTTCATCAAGTTTTGTGGGGCGCAGTCGTTCTGCTAATGGAGGAAGTACAACTGTCATAGAACAAAGTTCCCGAAAAATAAACTACTGTGTAGTGTAAA
>CAXSIE010000144.1:0-10686 GCA_964237295.1 uncultured Flavihumibacter sp.
TCCATTTATTTATAACAATATCCAGATTCAATCTATTTTAGATGCGTTTGCCCTGCCTCATTATTGATGAATGTATGTAGCGCGCGATTTTCCCCTATATTTATTTAATAAATCATAAAATTATTTTAAGATGAGCAGATTTCTCGTTGTTCCGGCTGTTGTTTTCATGGGATTGGTTGCTTCCTGTAATTCAGGCTCAGATAGCTCCACAGATAATAAGTTAGATTCTTTAGTAAAAAAATCAGATACTTCCGTGCATCACGACATGAACATGAGTAGTATTGAGCCGGTTCCGGATATTCCCGCAGGCGCAAAAGTGTATTTCAAAAATTTAAAAAGCGGACAGTCAGTTACTTCTCCTGTAAAAATCAAGATGGGCGCCGATATTATAAAGGTAGATACTGCCGGAGCAGTGAAAGCAGGCTCAGGTCACCACCATTTACTAATAGACGCCGGTGATTCAACAGCAGCAGGAACAGTAGTAGGTAAAGATAGTACTCATATTCATTTCGGCAAAGCACAGACAGAAGCCTCTGTTCCTTTAACACCCGGCAAACATACGCTAACACTGCAGTTTGCAGATGGCATACACCGTTCTTATGGCGGTAAACTTTCCAGCACTGTTGTTATTGAGGTGAAGAAGTAACGGGTATAGGGTAAGAACGGTAAGGAGGTTAATACAATACCAAAAAGCCACTAAGAATTCTTAGTGGCTTTTGACGCTTGCGTGCGTCTCAGATTATTTTTATGAACACTCGGTTAAAAATTAATAACCGAAGGTGTCCATGACATATCTGTAGATTGCATGAATACCTCCTTTTCTTTGATGAGAAACAAAATTACAAAAAAAATCATAATGAAGAAATTTTGAGAAAAGAATATCTCTTCTTCATAATTCCCGGTTTTCTGCATCATTCTACAAAATCTTATTGCTATCGGTAACGAATACACGCGTGCTTACCAGGAAGGTGCCGCCATTATTATCTTTGTATTTCAGGTCTACATAAAATGCGCCGTACCCTTTATGAGGAAAGGGTTCCTTAACTGTAACGGAAGATTTTTGCGCGATGCCCAAACTTTTAGACTGCCATTTTTCATTGCGAAAATCAAGGTCTTCGGAAGCTGCCGACCATACAATCACATCCACCAGTTTATTTGCGGTAGTCGAAATAGTAAGAGATACATCACTGGTGTCAGCTGTTGTTTTCCAATTACAGGCAGGGTAAGTCTGGTGATTGATAGTGATTCCAAAAAACGCACCCAGGCCTTCAAAAGCCTGTTTACCATCACCCAGGTTATGACCCACGTTGGGCACATAATTGATTAGGTATTTGCCCGGAATACTATCAATATAATTTTTAACATTATCTATTACCCAGTATTCATCATTGGTACCCATGAACAACATCTTTGGCATTGAAAGACTTTTTTTATAAGAGTATGGATCAATCATTGTATTCAGCGCGGTTCCTGATTCCGTATGAGCTTCCTGCGGAATACCAAGGTCTACATAGTCTTTGATTTGTATACTGTATTCTTTCCAGGTTTTAATCTGGTAATCCAGGCTGACAGGCATATTTAAAATATCAATGACCATAGGCGCAATGGCAACTACCCGAGTATCATTAGCGCCCGTGAGCCAGGTTGTCCATCCGCGTTTCGATGCTCCGGACACAACGAAGTTTTTAATATTCTTATGTGAATTTTGTTTGAAAAAAGACTGGATAGCATCCATGGCACGAACCGCGCTCTTAACCATAGGGAAAAGTAAGGGCCAGGAATAATCACCGTCTTTTTTAAAATTATGGAGTGTATAAGAGATCAGTGCATCCTCAGTAAGGTTGCCATAGAGTGGTTGATTGGGCGTTTGTCTTAAAACTGCTGTAATGGCTTTGTTGGCAGCTGCTATCGTGCTCATACCTTTGTACAGCCCGTCGCCGGGACCGTTCCAGTTTGGCAAGCCGTTTTTTACGGAGCCGCCGGTAATAAATAATAAAGCCTCCTCATGTTGAACCAGGGGAGGAACTAAAATAGTTAACTGATGCGTCCAGGTATACTCCCTCCACTTTTGCGAAGTGAGCAGCAAATCATAGGCTTTTACTTCACCTACATTAAATGAATCTTTAAGCTCCCAATGATATACCGTGTCCTTGTTATTCAAATAACTTTTAAGTGCATTTGCAGGTGTAACCGGTTGGGCAAAAGTGGTAAAACAATACAGTGTTGCAATGCAAGCAGTAAGTTGTGGCAATCGCTTTCTCATAAAATATACAGTGTTTATTTTAAAAGGTTGAAATCAACTACACGTCGCAGGTACTTTTTGTCCTGGATCACCCAGGTAACTTCATAGCTGCCCTTATCTTCCTTATTCAGCATATAAATATACATGGTACGTTTGTCAGGAGAAAAATAAACACTATTCAACGTTCTTTCCGTTCCTGATGCATCTTTATAAATGAAGCTGGGATTATACAAATCAAAATAAGCGATTGCCGGTATCGCCACACTGTCTTTTCCTACCAGTACCGCAACGGATTCTATAGTGGTTTTAGGCACTTTTCCGTAGTTGCCATAATAAGCCTTGCCATCAATCTTTGTGAGATACGTTTCTTCATAATAAGTAAGCTTATGCTTTGCCGGATTGAACGTCCCGGCTTTAACGGTAACGGATATATTGTTACCTTCAAATTTCATAAAGTTATTGCCATAGTCCGTCATGGGTATATTTTTTAATGGTAATTTGCCGACGCTTTCATCAATTCCCGCCATTGCAAAAGCGGCGATATCGCTCCTGATATCTTTCTCCCGCATTTTAGTAAAGTTATCTTTTTTACTACGTCCATCGGGCTTATCATCCTGCGCCATTGCAGCAAAGCATACCAAAACAAATAAGAGACTAAAAAAATTACGCATGATCATTCTTAAAAATAATATATTAAATGTAAATTATCAGCGGTTAATTGTTAATTGTCAATTATTAATGATAACCGGGTTGCTGTGGTTAAATTAAGAAGTTATTTCATTGTAACCTATACCCAACTAAAGCAACACAATTTCTTTTTTGTAATCGTATTGCAGGTCATCATGAAGCAATGGCACCAGGCTGTTTATTTTTTTCATCTGACTTTCATAAATATTATTGAGTGCGGTACTTTTGTTATAAGGTATTTTTTGTTTTTTTATATTTTTACAAAAATGGATCAGCATTTCAAGTTCAGCTTGTTTGGTACCGGTATACCTGATGTATTTACTGATCGTTCTTAATATTTTTCTTAAAGATTTTTTTATCAGGTAAGTGTTACTACTGTTGATACCATCGAAAGAATCATCCATTTCTTTTTTTGCATTTTCGATGAACGCCTGCTCATCGTGAGATTCAAATAAAAGATAACTCAGTAACTCCTTATTTTCCTTTTTGTATCTGGCAAGCCGAAGGCATACTTCTAAAACTTTTGCCGTCGGCAGGTTGGAGAGTTCTTCTTTGATCGTTTGTATGGTGGCGGCCTTCATTAATCATTTTTCAGATTGTTAGATTTTAATACCCGTTAATAATTAACAATTAATCATTAACAACTAGCTTTCACGCTTTCCATGGAGCAGCATTTTCACTGCATCATCAAATGACCCGGCCCTTATCATAACACCGGAATTGACAAAATAAATTTCATCGGCATTTTTAATCGTGTTCAGGCGGTGGGCAATGATGACCCTGGTAGTTTCCTGCGGCAGTTTATGCAAAATATCTTCCAGGAGTTGCTCGGTTACAGTATCTATGTTAGCGGTGGCTTCGTCTAATATCAGCACTTTCGGTTTTCGGAGCACAGCACGCATGAATGCAATCAATTGTTTTTGTCCCAGGCTTACAGAATCACCGCCGGAAGATATTGCCGTATCAAGTCCTGTTTCAAATACAGATAGAATGCTTTCAAGGTGGGCATCCCGGATAACATCTATCAACTGCTCATCCGAATAATCTTTGTATAGTTCATTTCCATAAAGAATGTTTTCTCTTACGGTTCCTGAGAACAGGAAAGGCTCTTGTAAGATAAAACCTATTTTCCCCGTGCGATCCGCAGCATTATAAGACCTGATGTCTCTGCCATCCAGCAGCACCATGCCTTTACCGGGATCATACAACCTTGCCATAAGATAAGAAGTGGTTGTTTTGCCTCCGCCAGTAGGACCAATCAATGCATAAGTTTTACCTGGTTCCATTTTAAAACTCATATTATGCAACACTTCCTTACCGTTAGGGTAAGCAAAGTGTACATTACTGAACGCAATAACTGCGGAACCGGCAACAGCAGTTACATTATCTGTTAAAGGCAGATCAGATTCCAGGGTAAGTATCTGCGAGATCCTGTCCCAGCCTGCCATTGCCGTCTGAAAGCTTGTCCATGACGCGGCAAGCTGTCTCAGCGGATTATAAAAATTGTTTGAATAAGAAAGAAAACTTACCAGTAAGCCTATAGTGAATTCTTTTTCACCGATCAGGTAGATGCCATAAGCCAAAACAATCAATTGAGCAATGCTGGCGAAAAGGCCGTATACCGGTACAAATATATTATTGACCAGTCCTGCACTGACAGCGGTTGAATAATTATGCCGGTTTGCTTCATCAAAACGCTTCCTGAAATAATCTCGACGGTTGAATGCAATAATTACCCTGAAATTATTCAGGCTTTCCTGAATTTCGGCGCTCATGCCTCCGGTACTTTTTAAGTTTAAAGCATTTTTTCGCTTAACCAATGGCGATACAATACGGGTAAAAATAACTATCAGCAATGCTGGCAGCAGTGCCGTGCTGCCCAGCCGCCAGTTAATAGCCAACAAAAATATGCCTGCACCTGTCATAGTAACAATACTTCCAATAAACTGCATGAATGATTGGGAGAAGAACTGATTTAGCTTATCGGTATCGTTGTTAACTCTTGAAATAAGATCGCCCGCCTTATTCTGATTGAAAAATGCAAGCGGTAGTTCAAGCAGCTTTTTAAAGATTGTATTGCGCAAGGTGAACAACATGCGTTGCCCTATACTGCCCATCAGTTTCGTTTGCAGATAACTGGTTAACAATGCCACGAGGTACATTACAAGCAATATACCTGAGAACAGCAATACACCATGAAAGTTTTTGGTAACAATATATTTATCTATTGCATACCCGATAAGAAAAGGTCCTAAAAGATTAAGCGATGAATTAATAAAAATAGCAGAACATGCCAGGATGAGATTTCTCCGTTCAAATGATATGAGGGCCAATAATCTTTTTAATGCCGGATAGGTACTGTGTTTTTGTTCCTTACCGGCAAGCACATTAAGATTGTAATTCATAGTTGGTAGTGCTTTGTTGCGAATCATAGATCTGAACGTATTCCGTACTCGTTTCCATCAATTGCCGGTGTGTGCCCCTTGCAATAATCTCACCCTCCATCAGCAGCATAATCTGATCGTACTGTTCTACTGAATCAATTTTTTGTGTTACCGATATCAGCGTTAAATCAGGATAGTATCGTTGTATGTTCTGTAGTATTTTCTTTTCAGTATTATTATCTACCCTTGCCGTAAAATCATCCAGTAATAAAATTTTAGGATTAACAGCTAAGGCCCGGGCAAGCATGATCCTTTGTTTCTGACCGCCAGACAGGCTCGATCCCCTCTCCGATACCACTGTGCTAAGCTTTTCGGGAAGGGAATCAATATAATCTTTTAACTCGGCAGTAACAATGGCCTTTTCGAGCGATTCATCGGTAACAATATCGCTGAAAGCAATATTTTCACGAATGCTCATATTGAAAACAATGCTGTCCTGGAATACAAAACCTACCTGCTGGTGAAACGACTTTTTATCAAACTGGTCGATACCTCTACCGTTAAACTCCACCATACCGGCATTGGGCTTCATCAAGCCGGTAAGCAGGTATAACAGCTGCGTTTTACCGGCAGCAGTCGGACCAATTATGGCAATCCTCGACCCCGCAGTTACGGAAAATGAAATATCTTTTAAAACGGGTTTTTGTCCGTATGATACTGAAATATTCTTGCAACTGATGTTACCCAGTAACACTTCTGATACCGTGCCTGAATCTACATTTTCAGGCGCTTCCAACACCATATTAATTCTTTGAAAAGAAGCGTTTGCCTGTACTATTATATTACTCATGAACCCGATTACGATAATCGGGAATATTAACAGGGAAAGGTAACTGTTGAAGGCGGCAAAGTCGCCTAAGGACATGCTTCCTTCTATTACAAAATGGCCGCCGAGCGAAAGAATTGCCAATGCAGCAAGGTTAGACACAAAAATGATGATAGGGATAAGCCCGGCAAACAACTTCACAATAGATAATCCTATATCCCTGGCGTTGGTATTGGCTGAAAGGAATTTATCGTATTCCAGTTGTTGTGAATTGATCACCCGGATTAGGGCTGAGCCAAGGATGCTTTCATTAATAACCTTATTGAGCCAGTCTATTATCTCGCGACTTTTCTTAAAAAGCACCCTTACTTTCCTAAGTACCAGGTAAAACGTTATGCCTATTACCGGGATGCAGATAAGCACTACCAGGGCAAGTTTCCAGTCAATCATAAGCAATAAAATACTGGCGCCGATAATTATGAAAACAGAGGAAACAATAGAAACGATTGCCTGGGAGATAAATAGTTTAATAGAGTCTATATCGGAAGTGAGATTTGTTAAAAGTCGCGAGGGGTTTGCTTTTTCAATGTAGGCATAACTCTGAAGCGATATTTTTCCAGACAGTCTTGTTCTGAGGTCTCTCGCCACCCGCTCTGAAGCAAAAGTTTGAACAATACCCTGGAGGTAAGTAATGATGAATATGAAAAGCGCTGCCAGTGAAAACTTTGTTACTATCGATTTCGTGGCAAAATTCCCGGCTGAAAAAGCATCAATACCATGAGCGATGATCATGGGCAATAACAGGTTTACGCCATTGCTTAGCAGCGCAAATAAAAGCAGCAGTAGAAGCATTCCCCGGTAAGGTTTCAGCAGGCTGAAAATACCGGGCTGTTTGGTTGCCTGATTTCTGGTCATTGGAGTATTCACTGCCACGAATATCAGTAAAATATGAGTTGCTGAAAGGATTTTTTTAACCGCAGCCAACAGCCGGAGCAAGAAATAAAGAGATCGCAGAGGGTTTCCTATTGCCGAACCTAAAGCTACGGGGGAAGCACCTGCGTTTTCCGTGTTTCTTCTTCCTGCTGTTAACTGCGGTTAAATATTGTAACAGGCAACTACCTCCACCTGCCTTTCACCCAAACATCTCCTCTCCGGCTGGTAGTCCAGTGACCCGGTACCCAGGCCCTGCCCCTGCGGGGTGTTACGTAGTGCGGGTTAACATATTCATACCGCCCGCCACGCGTTACCCATTCGCCATCTATCCATACCGCATTTGCATAAGGAGGCGCAGGCCGTACAACATACGGAGCATTCGGCCTATCCCTGACTACCACGCGGGATGACCTGCAGGAACTTAATATCATCACACTGGCCGATACGATCAACAGATTTTTAATGATCATTTGCATAAGGTTAATTAATTATCAATATTAAACATTCATTACACCTATTTTATTTCCTTTCCAATCAGGAAAGAGCACCTGGTCGCTGTTTATTTTTAAATGTTTGTCGGCCACTTCACCAAACACAGCCCGGAAATCAGTAGTTACGGCAAGGTCCCTCCCGTCTTCCAGATTTTCAGGTGCTAAAGCTTTGATACTGCCATGTACCATTCCGCCCTGCACATCATTACCCAGGATGAAGTTACAGGATGCGCGCCCATGGTCAGTACCTCCGGTTCCGTTTTGTTTCACGGTGCGGCCGAATTCCGTCATGGTCATTACAGTCAGGTCATCCTGGTAAGAGCCGAGGTCCGTCCAGAAAGCAGTGATGCTGTTACTAAGGTCGGCTACATTACGGGCGAAAATGCCTGTTGCCGCACCCTGGTTAAAATGAGTATCCCAGCCACCCGATTCAGCGAAAGCCACTTCCAGGCCTACATCCATTTTAATGAGCTGTGCTATCTGTTTCAAAGAATTGCCCAGTGCGCTGTTAGGATACAGCGCATTATTGGCTGGTTGATAATTTCGGGTATCCGCCTGCTGCAGCATTTTTACTGCCTCGAAACTTTCTTTGCCGGTTTCTTTAAGCAGTCCGGAAGAAGTCTGATCATACAGGTCTTCAAAACTTTTTGCAGCCATATTCGCACCCAGTGGATTCCCCCTCATCTGTATGGAGAAATCCTGAAGGTTACTGATTGCAACGGAAGGGTTATCACCATAAAAAGATCGTGGCATGGAGGAAGTTAAACTTACGGCGCGGAATGGCGAGGCGTCATGGCCCAGCAGCCCTACCGCACGGTTCAGCCATCCGCTTGCTGTTCCCTTGTTGAACGGGGTGCCGGACTCCATGTAATCCTGCGCGTCGAAATGCGAACGGGTGTTATTGGGTGATCCGATACCATGTACAATAGCCAGTCTTTTTTCCAGGAACAAAGGTTCGAAAGCGTTCATTGCAGGATGAAGGCCAAAGCGGCCGTCAAGGTCAATTAACGGAGTTGCCTTTGCATCTTTGGCTGCAGATATAAACAATCCCGGCCTTGCATTTTTAAGGTATTCATCTGTGAATGGTGTAACAGCCATCAGGCCATCCATGGCACCACGCTGAAAAATGCACACCATAATTTTTTTCTTCTTATAAGGGGCTATTAGTTTTTTGCTGTCTGCGGCACGCGCAATAAATGTTGGCACCCCTCCTACACCGATACCAAACAGCACCAATCCGCCCGATTTTATAAACCCTCTTCTCGATGTCATGACAATAATTTTTTAGAAATGATAAGTAAGCCTTTGCGGATGTTCATACAATTTAAATGTTCCATTATTTTAAGTTCACATTGAATATGCTACACTTTGATATATACCTCCATACCATCACCTGCGCTGGTATTCCGGTGAACCGATTATAATACCCACCACCTGCGACAACATGGAGCTGTTGGGTTTAGCTGCCTGCGCAGTTGCATAACCGTTACCTGCCTGTTCGCGCTTAACCGGTTTACTGCTTTGATTCATTTCACCATTCATCATTACATCATTACCTTCAACGCTGCTAACAGCAGGTGCAACTATTGCTTTGTCCGCCGCTTCACCTACTTTCTTAATAAGGTCGGGATCATTGAGCAATGGCGTAAGGCGCTTGATGGTTTGATCCAGGTTTCTTTCAGGCATAAAAATTTTACTGTATGTAAGCAATGCGGATTGGGCACTTTCAGGTTCATGACGGTTGTTCAAAGCTATCAGGTCGAAGCTGATACCAGGTATCCGTTGCGAAGCCAGAGCTAATCCGAAATTCATCCGATTGAGCAGGGAACCGGTATTGATCCAGTATTGCCCCTTGTCGGGAAACCCTGTAGGGGCCTGATAATAATACATTTTTTGTCCCATTTTACTGATCCAGTTGTATAACTGATAAGGCTGTTTAATATCAGCATTCAAACTGCGGACAGCACTGATAGACAATTCAAAAGGCGACTTGGTTTTTTCACGCAATGTTTCCTGCTGCCAAAATTCAGGGGCAGAAACCATTGTTAAAAGCACCTGCCTGATATCTCCATCTTTATCGATAAATGTTTTAACCATTTTATCAAGTAGTGCCTGGGGAGGATTATCGCTCACAAACCTTACTGCAATTTTCTTTGAAATAAATTTTGCCGTTGACGCATTATGCGCCAGCATGTGTAAAAGCTGAACACCTTCTTCATAACCTCCATTTGCGGAGAAATTTTTCCCTAAAACTGTTTTTGCTTCTGTATCATGACGATTAACGGCAAAGAGAAAATCACCCTGGTGTACAAATCCTCTTTCTGCCAGTTTATCTTCACCCACCCGTTCAATGATTTTTTTTATAGCATTGCTGTTTCCGTAATCACTTAGCGGGTAGATCGTCCAACCTGTTAGTACCCTGGCAGCCTGTGTTACATCCTGCTGCGTATAACCACCATCTACACCTAATGTATGCAGTTCCATAACTTCACGGGCATAATTTTCATTAAGTCCTGTAGCTCTTTTTACTGGCGGCGCTTTCAGCGCCATTTGCATGTTACCGGAAGCAGTGTCGGATTTTTGATTCATCCTTGCAGCAATCTGCTGGCGTACCAGACGGTTCATTGGCCGGGCTTCTGCATTTTCGGCAGAACTGCTAAAATTATCAAGGTAGAAAAGCATGGCCGGAGATTTTGCCGTTGCTTCAAGAAGGTCTTCAAATTTACCAAGCACATTGGGTCGGATTACGTCCCGCTCATATGCCGGAATAAATGCTGCACAATCATTTTTGGTAAGGGAAACATTGAAATGATTGAACCAGAAATCGGTGAGCATTTCCTGTAACTGGTTATGGGAATAAGCTGCCCTCAGTATTTTCTGGTTTATAAACTGACGGTATAATTCCTGTTGCGGCTTTAGTCCTTTTTGTAACATGTAAGCTGCTACCTGTTGCCGGTATTCTTTTTTATCGGTTTTGTTTACAGAGTCCCTATCAATAACACCTTCCCTGACCGCCATGCGCAATACCTGGGCGTTGCGGGGATAACTATTAACGATTTCTGCATTAGACATTTTCAGGGTTTCATATCCTGACAGCCGAAGGTTGAGGGAATCATCCGGCAG
>CAXSIE010000145.1:0-351 GCA_964237295.1 uncultured Flavihumibacter sp.
GGATCTTTCCAGGCATACTGAAATCCAACCTGGGTGCTTCCGGGGGTAGCGAGCACTTTTAGCAGGCTGCCATCATAAGCAGGTATTTCCCAAAAACCCGTAGTACTGTTATAATTACTACAGAATTGTTTACCTATATCACTGCCCTGGCAACCGCCCGCATGTAACTGCACTCCGTTATAAAAAAGCATTGTAGGGTTTTGCGAGGCCGATCCGGTGTTGCTGTATGTTGTTGGGTCAATAACAATACCGTAACCTGCAGTGCCTGATCCGATATTCAGCGCTGTTCCTCCGGCACCACCATCAGGATCTGAGCCGGTAAGCATACCAGGCGTGCTGCCACTCGGGGAA
>CAXSIE010000145.1:361-3507 GCA_964237295.1 uncultured Flavihumibacter sp.
TGTCTGAAACAGCCGGCTTTTGAATACCAAAGCTTACACTTGAAAGGGTGGAGGCAAGGTTATTAACTGCAATTATTAGGTTAATGGTATTAAGATGATTTGTTACAGTAGCGCCGTTAGTAGTACTTACACCTGTCCATCCCGTTGCAAGGTTATGCGTAACGGTTGTTGCCGCTGCTCCTGCCACAGGTGCGGATGCTGCTGACACCAACCACACTTCATAATTGTTTCCGGAAGGCAGATTTGAAAGGGTATAACCAGTAGTGGAATTAATAGCCGAACTGCTATAAATTGTCGGGATTGTTGAATAAGTATTATTATTCTGAATAAGCACCACGTATAAAGTCTGGCCACTGCTGGCTGCTGCATTGAGTGGTTCATCGGCATCCTTTATTCCATCTCCGTTATAATCGCTCCATACGTTGCCGGTAATTGTCTTGTAATTGGTAACAACAAATGGAACTGTTAACGTAGCTACACTGCTTGGAATATTCGCGTTGTCGAGCGCTGTAAATTTAATAACAACCGACGTTGCGATATCGGCAGAAGGATCAACGGAAATTGTTTGTGTTGGATTACCACTACTGTATGGTATGGTTACTGTCCCTGGCCAGATGGCACAGGCAGTTAAAGGCGGACATACTCCTCCCGAAGGATTGGCATATACGGTGCTGCCAATCTTCAGGTAATTGGCTCCTGTAGGAAATTCTGTAATAGTAATACTGTTGACAGTGCCATCCGCATCGGTTGCAGTAATACTTCCGTTTGGAATAGTATAATTATTATATCCACCAGGGTTGGGCTGACTGGCAGGGTTTAAGGCAGTGGCCACAGGCGCCAATTCTATTCCCAGATTTACTGCCGGCAAATCAGATGAACCAACGGTAACCAGTATCTTACCATCTACCAGATTGTCATTACCCGTTGCCGCACTTAAATTTTCACCGGTGCTTACATAGCCCGCTGGATAGGTTGCGGCAGTAAACGATGTTCCGGCAACCGGGGCGGTACTACTCACAAAAAGTATATAACTGCCAGGTATAGCTGTACCAAAACTATATGCGCCCCCGGCGGCAACTCCCTTTGAATCAATTACCAGGTTATTAGATGCATTCACGCGAACAACATAAGCAGCATTTGCGGTTAGCTGTGTTCCGTTTGAATTAATTAAATTATCAGTCATGCCGTTACTGTCACGGTATAACTGCCCGCTGACAGTATAGTAGTTTAAGGAAGCCGTAAACACCGCGTTCGGACTTTTAAACGCTGCATTCCTGACATTAACCGTAAAGGGCCGGTTACCCGATGTTGGAGCAGCGGATGTATTATTATAGCGGAAGGCATCCAGAAGGGCTTCTGCCTGCGCCACACTCATTGTACCGGTGTTATTGGAAAATGTTAAAACACTTACCCCTCCGCTAACCGTAGCAACAACTTTATAAGTAGTTGTACCGATAACTATGTTGGATATCGTGGCTGCGTTGGCAAAATTTAATGCGATTGAGCCTCCTGATGAAGCTCCGTTTACCAGTAACTGTTCAGACGATCCATTTAAAATAGATGCAGTGGGAAAATATACAAATAATTCGTTAAGGGCTGTTGTTGTTGTAATATTCGATTGAGTGGCACCGGTAAATGGCAAGGATGTGCTACTTGCTGGCGAAGCGTTGTTCACGCCGGGAACAGCAGTATTAAGGTCAATGGTAGGTGCTGCCGTAGTAACACCTGTTGTAAATGCCGGACCTGCACCAAAGTCAAGGAAAAAATAGGTAGTTCCTAATCCCCCCATTTGAATTCTAAAGTCACTAACATTCAGGTAAGTAACCTTTACACGGGTGGGGTCTGTAATTACAGTTGCGGAATTAACGGTGGTATTCGACTTAAATGTAGTTAAATCGGTAACATCATTGTAGGTTACATCCACCGTTGACGAAGAACCCAGCGTGCTGGAGCTGAATCCTCCGAATTCATTAAACTGATTGGAATTTGCCTGACCATTTCCATCGATATCGTAACTGTTTATCTGCACATTTTGTAGCGTTATACTAGTACCCGTATTGGTGGTATTGTTATAGCTTCCTCCCAGGATGAACTGAAAGTCAAACGTTACACTCCCTCCCGAAGCATAAGAAAATTGGGGAGAAAAAAAACGTTCCTCGTTATTGGAATAACCGCTGCCGGATGCAGCTGTCTGATCGTAAGTAGTAAAGGTACTACCACTGGTTAAGGCAGTGGTTTTAACGATGGCGTCAATTACCTGTCCGCTGATGGTAGCAACATTCTGATAAAGAACTATATTTCCTACTGAAGTACCGGTACCGGATTTAGGTGTAATGACAACGCCTGTGCCACCGAAATTAATATTGCCATAGGCATTATCAAAAGAACTTTTGGTGACCTGTATGCTTAATGAAGCCGTTGTTGTTCCCAATGGACTTCCACCGGTTGCAGTAACAGTGTAAGAGGTAGCCCCGCTTGTAGCAGTAGCAACACCGGAAATAACTCCGGTATTCGTATTTAATGTAATTCCTGCAGGTAATGCCGGACTGACGCTATACGAAGTTACATTACCTGCCACTGACGGTGCCAGGTACACGTTGGAAACATTGGCGACATAAGCATTAGGCGTGGGATAACTTAAAGAAGTCGGAGACTGGCATATGGCTGTAGTGCACAGGCAAAACATCACGCAAATAAAAGCCATAGCCCTCGTTCCCGTTAAAGAGACGAATTTTAAAGATTTCATATTATACTGGATTTTAAACTCTTGTTACTACATCTCCAACAATACCTAATCGTTTTTTACATTTAAGACCTCTGGCTTCATAAGTCTAAAGGCACTACAATAAAATATTGTTTTACGGTAATAGGATACATTTAAATGACACTACTTTCTCACCATCCGGAGATGTCTTGGCTCTGCATACGTTGAACACTTTGAAATTATTGTAAACGCACGTTAATAAATTTGATGCTACCATTGCCTAACTTAACAATTATGATATCGACATAATAGTTTTTAAACTACGGATGAAAGGCCGGAGAAGAAAGAGAGGTTACGGAGAGGTATCAAGAATTAAAGTAACAATACATGAATATTACCGAATCGCTTTAAAAATTGGTGCGATTTCTTATATTGTTAAATT
>CAXSIE010000145.1:3517-6465 GCA_964237295.1 uncultured Flavihumibacter sp.
ATTTAAAAGCCAGCATGCTAACAGCTACCACCATCAAATCTCAACCTGTTCGTTATCCCTGGTTACCTGTTTTTGTGGCTGCCTTTGCTACATTTACCACCTATTTCTGTATGTATGGATTTCGTAAACCTGTTACAGCAGCTACTTTCGACGGGCAAATGGCTTTAGGTATAACATTCAAATCCGCATTGATCATCGCCCAGGTATTGGGTTATATGACTTCCAAATTTGTAGGGATCAAGTTTATTTCTGAAATGGATAAAACAAAAAGAGCCAGGTATATTCTTACACTTCTTGGCACTGCTCACCTGAGCTTGTTGTTGTTGGCCATTACTCCTAAGCCTTTTAATGTGGTGTTTTTATACACTAATGGCTTATGCCTTGGATTGATCTGGGGATTTGTTTTCAGTTATATTGAAGGCAGAAAATTCACCGACCTGCTTGCATTGATATTAAGCACTAATTTTATTTTCAGTTCGGGAGTGGCTAAAAGCCTGGGAAGGATTTGCATAGAGAATTGGAAAATTCCGGAAATATACATGCCCTTTGTAGCAGGTGCATTATACATTCCATTATTATTTTTAGCAGTTTGGATGCTGGGAAAAATTCCACCACCAACAAGAAATGAAACGGATAGCAGGGGTACCCGCACCATCTTAAATGGAAAAGAACGTTTGGCTTTATTGTCCAAATTCTTTCCGGGGTTGCTTGCGATAACAATTTTGAACCTTCTGCTGACTATTCTCAGAGATTTAAAAGATAACTATGCAGTTGAAATATTAAGAAGTCTGAAACCAGGATTTAACCCTTCTATCTTTGCCCGGATGGAAACGGTTGCCGCCCTTTCAGTATTGGCTTTATTACTTTTACTAACAGGATTCAAAAATCATTTTAGAAGCATCATTGCACATCATAGTGCAATATTTTGCGGCTTGCTGATGCTGCTGATTGCTTCCTGGTTTTTAAAACAAGGAATGTTCGATCCCGTAATCAATCTTATCCTTTATAACATTGGACTTTACATCTGTTATAATACCCTTCAATGCCTGTTCCTTGACCGGTTTATCTCCAGCTTTAAGATCAAGGGAAATATTGGTTTCTTTTTTTATTTTATGGATGCGATCGGTTACCTGGGCAGTTGCTTTGTTATTTTTAATAAGGAAATTTTTAGTCCGAGGCTGAACTGGTTGAACTATTTTTTAAAGGTTAGTTTTCTACTGGGCATTGTGGGTATTATAAGCATTGTGGTTTCAGGATTATATTTTAACTATAAGTATAGGTTTATAAAAGCAACACCTGTTTAATATGGTCTGTCTCATCCATTACTGAAGCGAAAATTATCAATATAATACTTTCCTATCCGTACCTTAAATTATTTTTGTTTATCTGTAAAAATAGCTTTCGGCAGCATAGCATGTACGCCCACATTACCGTCAACAAGCTGGGTTATATTTACATCCACGGCAACACTGCAAAGCATGTATGCATCTACCTGTGATAATTTTTTCTCATCCATCAAATAACGAATCATTTCGCGCACGGCTATATGAGTAGCGGCATTAAGGTCTTTGTCGCAACCCATCGTAATAATATGCTTTACAGTTTCTGCCCTGGGCCATTGCAGCGTTTTACCTTTATGAACTAAAAACTGAAGGCTTCCTTTAAGGGAGGTTTCAATAGCGGTAATATCAACTTCGCCATTACCCTGTGCAGCATGACCATCGCCAATCTCAAACAATGCTCCTTTTATATGAACAGGAAGGTACAAGGTGGTTCCTGCGATCAGTTCTTTGTTATCCAGGTTTCCGCCATGAATCCATGGTGGGGCGCTGTTCCAGCGGCCAGCTTCCTTTGGAGGGGCTACTCCCATGCTGCCAAAAAACGGATGCAAAGGAATTTCTATTCCATCGGAAAAATGCCCGAGCATTTTATCTTTGTCAAGCGCAATGATACGCATCTTACGATCACTGATCTCATCCGACAAAAAACCGTTCTGACCTATAGCATTATATCCATAAGGGATAGCCAGGTCTATGGTTAGAATACGCACTTCCAGCACATCACCGGGTTCTGCATCCTCAATATAAATGGGACCGGTAAGTATATGGCCCCCGGGACCACGGTCCTTTACAGTTTGCACTTCACGCAATTCCTTTTCAACCAGTTCAGGCTTAACCCCGGCCCCTTCCAACCGGGTTGGGTTAGACGTAATAAGTGTGTGTACCTTTACATAATCACCGGATTGAATGTGCAGCACCGGTGGCATCTCCGACCAGTAGCTACCCCAGGCTACAGTAGTGGGAGAAGGATTTAAAATATACGGATTGGATACCGACCCTTTCTTTTGTGCCTGCAATAAAAGCGACAGCACGATTGAAATAAGGACTGCTATTGTTTTAAACTTGTATCCGGCTATCATAAATGTTATATTATCAGCTTAAAGACCTTGGTCAATTATTATAATTAAAATATCCATGCCATTGATGTAACTATTTGCAACCGTGGCAGACATTCCTGGCGTCCCACCAGGGATCTTGTTTACGTATTCTGAGATGACCTTACTATTAATTATTACTAAAGAAGAGGTTCAGATAATCTTCCAGGTTAGCACGGGTTATATTCCAGGCATCTTTCTTTTGTGCAACAACATTAGGCCCTGCAGCCAGTAATCCGCTAACAACCGACCTGGATGAATGATAGGTGCTCTTCTTCATCTGCAATTCCTTGAAAAGAGAATGGCCGGAATAAAACATAAAATGAATGCTGGAAATAATATCATAAGAAGCCTCCCTTGACTTACCGCTAGAAACAGACCTTTCAACTTTTACATCTGTCTGGTCGAAATCAACATCAAAGGAAGTCATCACTATTGCATGAGTAGCATGATGTTCATTCATCAACGTATAGATAGTATCATCAGTCAGCGTATAAACATTTGAAACACCCGG
>CAXSIE010000145.1:6475-7464 GCA_964237295.1 uncultured Flavihumibacter sp.
CCTTTTTATTATTCCTGTATTTTGTCTGGTTAACATTGTAAGTATTTAATAAAAGAATACGTTCAGGTTTAGGATCAAGCGGATATTTTGGGATGTTTCTATAACGAATCGGAACTGATGTATTTACCGTTGTACATCCGCATAAAAACAACAACAATAAGATAATGCCACACCGCATAAATTGATTGGATTATAGTGTACTAATTTTCAATTACAAATCTTTAAAGTGTGTAGTACTCCACTTTGATGCGTTATCACAATATAATAAAATGATTTTTAAAGCACAAGTGTATGTTGTGCGCTCTAAACGCGTGCAGGTATCCTTCTCCAATCATTGATATATTTAAATCTAAGAAGCCTGCAAAATGTGATTTTTGCAGGCTTCTGATAAATTAATTTTTAAGCCTTCCGGCAATAAAAGTCGCTGAGCTTAGTAGTGCACTTTAAGAACACTGTTACTTCCGTAATTGGTTACATACCAGGTATGTTCGTCGGCCTGTACTAAACCTCCCGGCTGATTAAGTCCGTCAGTAAGTACGGTGGTGGTGGTTCCATTTGCCCAAACAAGCCTGCCGGTGAATGGGGTAAAGCCCATTGCTCCAAATACACCATGCTCCAAAACAAGCCTGCCAAGCGATCCGCCTTTCGCAATATCCATCAGGGTAGTGAAACCTTGCTGGTACACACTGACAGCTCCTTCGGCAGTAACCTTATAGATCATAGCTTTACCCTGAGGGAATGGAAATCCGGTTAAAGTTGTTACTAAAAAGTTCTGGCCATCATAATAAATACCTGTAGGCACACTTTCTACCTGCGGAGGGCCAACAGGCGTAGGATTAGGCTGGCTGGGGATCTTGGCAAATATACTTAAGACACCATTTTTTTCCCGGCGGAGAATTAAATTGGCAGCAGCATCAGCTATATAAATAGCACCATTCGGACCAACGGTAAGATTATAAGGATGGGTGTCCTTAGGCGGAAGTTTTTGA
>CAXSIE010000145.1:7474-7782 GCA_964237295.1 uncultured Flavihumibacter sp.
TCAGCGTGCTGATACCTGGTTTCAAGGATGATTCAGTAGCCTTGTACATTTTACCACCCGTTCCCAAAACATATAA
Organism: uncultured Flavihumibacter sp.; assembly: GCA_964237295.1. Taxonomy (GTDB): domain Bacteria; phylum Bacteroidota; class Bacteroidia; order Chitinophagales; family Chitinophagaceae; genus JADCRZ01. The sequence goes on from CAXSIE010000145.1 coordinate 7,551, forward strand.
AAGGCCGTCTGCGAAGAGAAGGTGTGACGGACCATCCGGTTCTCCACCAGGACTGACAACGGATTCAAAGTTGGTAATCACATCATACTTGCTGCCATCGGGCATTATTACCGATACTTTACCATCATTTTTTCCGGTGCCCTGTTCGGCTACCCATACCCTGCCGCTTTTATCAATTTCCAGTCCTATAGGGTATTTGAGGCCTGTAGCCACAGTAGACACTGTAAGAACC
>CAXSIE010000145.1:7792-9105 GCA_964237295.1 uncultured Flavihumibacter sp.
GGTTCCGGCGGATCTTTTTTACAACTTGAAAGCAGTAGCGTACTGACAATAAATACAAGATACAATAATGACCGCTGCATTTTTTTTGTTCCCTGTAATAAGTGTTTCATTTTGATTTGTTTAGATTTTATAATTACAAACGTTATTTATGACAAACTGATGCAGTTCGGTGTAAATAGGTATCGCAATATAAATACTTACACTTATAAGTTAAAATATTTAACATATAAAATGTTGACAGATGCATTATTGAAGTTTCAAAGCTATAAAAATAAAATTCATTGGTTAAAGGCCTTGAAGCTTGTTGCAATAGCATAAATTGTACCGGCATAATTATTACAATATATTTCTAAACTTAAAAAAAATTATGAAAAAACTATTTATCGCAATTGCACTTTGTACTGTTTGTTTAGGTTCCTATGCCCAGGATAGTACTAAAAAGAAGGTTAAAAATAAAACTGAAAATACCAAGAAGGAAGTTAAAACTAAGGCAAAAAAAATCAGTAAGACAGCAGATAATAAAACCGATTCTGTAGTGAAAAAGGTTTATCCTAATGCACACAAGGTAAAACCTTAAGTAGTGTTATGTTAATTTATTGTTGACGCATTTGTTATCAGCCGTCAGCTTTCGCTATCAGGAGAACATATTATACATTGTTCTTTTGACTGCTGATAGCTGACGGCTAATTATTGTAGGCGTTCTGTAAGCAGAGCGACTATTGTTATAAAGTACATACACATTAGTACCTTACTAGTGTTGAAAGCGCTTTAAGTCTGACTTTTCAAAGGTCCATTCAGGCGAATACAATTTATCCGTTTGGGATAAATCGTACCAGGGCGACAAATTTTTATCCTGCTGATTTACAAGCAAATGAATACTTTGAGCAGGCATATAACTTTGTGCAATCATAAAAAGTCTTTTATGGTTTGCTTTATTAATTGCCATATCTACAATAATGATCGCATGCCCCGGGCTGCCTCCTTTAATAAAAACATCACCAACCTGAATACTGTCCAGTGGTACTTGGTTTAATTCTTTGCTTAAGGAAAGCGTTCCCGCATATGAAAAAACAATTTCTAAATAAGCTTTAAAATTTTTGTAAGAATAATCTTCTTCTACTGCTTTATACCAGCTTGTATTATTACCAGATATCTTCAAACGATATCCTTCCGCCCATTTTATATAATCAACTCTGAATCCATTTGTAAGATTAAAGTGTATATCAGGGAATCTTTTTTGTGCATACAGGTATTCCGCTCTTAGTCTTATAACTGCATCTGCGCATTGTTGCAAGTCTTTTTTTCCAACATCA
>CAXSIE010000145.1:9131-10662 GCA_964237295.1 uncultured Flavihumibacter sp.
TTCTATTTACTTTTTCTTGACCGGAGTAGTAGTAAACTTTAGCACCAATTGGTTTTAATGGAAAGTTTGTAAGATAGTATTGAAAGGTGTTCTTTTCATAACTTGATCGCTGGTAACCTGCCGGCGGAGAAAAACGGGTTACAACCGTACTTGCAGCAGTGTCAATGCGCATGGCCTGACTATCCGTATTCATCACTCTTTTCACAGCACCAACATTACTATCCGGCTGGCTACAACAAGTGAAAGATGCAAGTAAGTAAAATACCGTCAATATTTTAGTTGGTGTTTTCATGTCAATCTTCTTTAAAAATCAGGCTCGTCCAAACGATTTAGATTAATTAATGTAATCAGCCAAAATACTTATAATTGCTGATGCAGGTTATAATAAGTCACAAAAAAATACTTAAAAATGTATTTTAAGTATTTGTTTATGTATCTTAACTAATTAAACATTTCAAGATCCCCTTTATCGGCAACATGCGATTTTTCAGAAATAGCGAAGATGGAAAATAATTGCAGGTTTATCTGAAGGAGGGGCAAAACGCCGCCTGGCTGCATTACACTTGTATGAACGCTTTTGTACTTAATTGATAAAGGAGCGCGCAAACACACCGTACATAAGAAAACGCTTCTATTGCATAGAATGAGGCATTGTAGCTTTTATAAAGGTCTTGACATAATCAGCGGAACAAAGACTAATATAATAGATAAATCACGGAAGATTGCTATCTGTTATCAGCGGTCAGCTATCAGGAGGAAGCACATTACGCAGTGATCTTTTGATAGATGATCGCTGATAGCAATTTTCTAACAAAATTCATGTATGCCATAACCCTATAATCAGTAAATATATTTTTATGAAAGAACAACCATCTAGTGAAATTTCTTTTAAAAATACTTCAGCGATTTTCTTCCTACTGCTTTTAATTATCGAAGGCACCGGTTGCTTAAAAAAGAGAGAAATTCCAGGGCCGGACAAACAATATCCCGATTCAGAAATGATTGTAATGTTGAAAACCGGTTCAACCTTATCTGATTTCAGTGCATGGTTAACCAACAAGAAAGTTAAATATGGTGCTATTGCAATTAAATCTTATTGTAAAAATTGCGACAGTTCTATAATGCTTTTAAATGGCTCGGGTATTAAGACATTAATACAGGGACCTGCTGCTGCCGGTGACAGGGACCCATTGGTAAAAGCAAATGTATCGGGTGATGACGGGCCTGTATTTTTCAGCAGAAATCCTCATTTTACGATCAGGATAGACTCACTTCCGAAAACAGACAACACAAGGATACCTCTTAATGTGAATTATTCCAGTCAGATTGTAACTAAAGTAGCGGTATTTGATACAGGCATGGAACCAACAGAATTTAATGGGTACTGGTACACAGGCAATCCCGGATCCTGCATTCCCGGCGGAATCTCCGGTTGGAATTTTATTGGCACTGGAAATAGCGACACCAGGGATGATCATGATGGACGCCATGGAACTACTGTTGCCCGGATGATCCTTGATCAGGTTCTTAA
>CAXSIE010000146.1:0-10237 GCA_964237295.1 uncultured Flavihumibacter sp.
CTGCTCTGTTCTCTGCTCTGCTTTAGCCACAAATAGTCATGTGTGAAATCTATATTGTTTTTGGCGTGAAACTCACAGACGAGTGTTTGTCTCTTGAATTTTTGTTTATTTTTCAGGTGACCAATGGACAGAAGCCTTCGATTGGGAGAACATTCAAAATTTGCCCAATCCACAAACTGATCCGCTGTATTTAAAAGCGAAAGCCGAAATCGATCACAGCAGGGTATATGATTGCGATAGTCACCAGGTGTTCAATCCGGGTTCACCGGATGCTGATCTTTTTTGTTCCGGACATTCGCTGCTTGCAGACGGCCGGCTGGTCGTTGCGGGAGGCACCCAATATCACGAGAAAGATAACAAAGGTGACCCGCATACGGGCCATTGGAGTGGTAGCAGGGAAACGTGGCTTTTTAGTATACCCGTGGATGTTGTGATGTATCCCGGCGCTACGATAACCGTAGCACAGCGTGGCGATAACATCAGGTTGTTTGCAACGGGTTTGGATGGGGCTGTCTGGACCAACTGGTCAGACAGCACAACGCCATGGCAAACGTGGAGCCTGGTTCGTCCAGAAATTAAAATGCATCCTGGTGGAACTGTTACGGCAATATGGGATGCCAGTGGCAACGAAAAGCTGGAACTTTTCTGTACTGGAACAGATGGAGCCGTTTGGACTATTTCGTGGGAAATGGCTACGAATTGGCACACATGGACGCTGATTAATCCGAAAATAAAAATGTTCTCGGGTGCTTCGGTTACCGCCATATGGAACAATCATGCGGAGCTTGAACTTTTTGTAACAGGCACTGATGGCGCCATATGGACAATAAAGAGAGAATCCGGGTTCGACTGGCCGGTGTGGACCCTCATCAATCCTAAGCATAAGATGAAGCCAGGTGGGGAGATAACGGCACTGTATTCAAATGCCACCCATATCGATTTATTTGCCACCGGTAAGGATGGTGCACTGTGGACTATGTACCGTGAATCCGGTGCTGACTGGCAGTCCTGGATACTGGTGCACCCCGAAATTAAAATGCAGCCCGGCGCGCCCGTTACTGCGCTGTGGCGGGACAGCGGACACCTCGACCTGTTTGCGACGGGGATGGATGGAGCGGTCTGGAGTATCTGGTGGGAACCCAATTTACATTGGGACACATGGAAATTGATTCACCCAAATATCAAAATGGGTAAAGGCGAAACCGTTGCGGCTGTCTGGCAACCCCTGGGACCAGCTCATTTGGATATTTTTGTCACCGGAACAGATGGTGCCGTCTGGACTACATTTACGGAATCCGGACAAGCGTGGAAAGATTGGCAACTGATCAATCCGGCAATAAAAATGCAGCCCGGAGCGACCATTTCGGCAGTATGGCAGGCAGACAATACACTGCATATTTTTGGAACAGGGACTGATGGCGCGATTTGGACCAGCAAAAAACTGGCATCCGGGAAATGGAATCAATGGCGCTTAATACATTCAATACTAGGCGGCTGGTCAAAGGGTGGCTTGTTGAACAGAAATAATGGCATTGGGGGAGGACGATGGTACCCGACTATCATTACACAATCTGATGGTAAAGCATTTGCGCTATGCGGGCATCCATTGATTGGTCAGTTCGCCAAAACTGCTGACGACGCCGATCCCAGGCACAACAATGCTACCCCCGAATTATTCCATCCAGCTACCAATGACTGGCATAGCACACAAAAACCGCTGGGTGCAGAGTACACTCATAATTATGCGCCATTTTACCCAAGATTGCATATCATGCCACATACAGGTGATATCTTTTGCGTGCAACCCCTTTACAGCAAAAAGATCACCTACCAGGCCGGACCGGATCCGGACCTCGTGACTTGGGTTGAAGCGGATATAATACCTCCCTACGACATTAAGCCTATTGACAATAGTTTTTTTTATGACAGTAAAAGCATTGCAATCACAAAAGATTTTACCGGACCCCAGGCTCTGGAAGAATTTTACGTCAATAGGTTTTTCACGAGTCAGCCAACATCATCTGTATTACTTCCGCTGCTGCATGAAGAAAATTATCATCCCCGGGTATTACTTACTGGTGGTGTACAGGCACTGATGGCCGATTTGTCGCCAGTTGCTCCCGCTCAGTCAGCCTGGAAGCCAACTGGTTCGCGCGTACTGCTCGATCCAATAACGCAACAACCGCCCCAACGGTATCATGCCAATTCAACCTTATTGCCTACAGGAGTTGTCGTTGTTACCGGTGGCCTCAAACAAGATAAAAATATGGAAGCCGACGGCATAAGGGATGCGGAAATCTATCATCCGCCAAAAAACGGGCGTGCCGGATACTGGCAGGTCGGCGCAACAGCCCATGAAACTAGAGGTTACCACTCTGTCGCGCTTTTGGTGCCTGACGGAAGAATCTGGACAGCGGGATCTGAATGGAATCCTCAAGGTCTACCCAATTTATCTTTTGAGTATTTTGAACCCAACTATTACAGCGTGCATGATCGGGTAACCATTACGCATTCACCTGGCCAGCTACATTGCCGGGATCATTTTACCGTTGATTTCACCCCAACTTCACACAATACATCCATCGCATCCGTTGTGTTAATGCGCTTGGGCTCAGTGACCCATTCCTTTGATGGTGACCAGCGCCACGTAAGTATTCCTTTCAACCAGGAAGGTAACCGCATTCACGCGACTGCACCCCCTGATAATACCGTTGTCCCGCCAGGGTTTTATATGCTTTGGCTGGTGGATGCCAACAATAATCCTTGTAAGCTGGCGAAATTTATTAAAGTATTGCTTACTCGTTGAACAACGAAATAATACACGATGGATTTCCTATCGCTTGAGCCCTTTATACAGTCCGGCCTTGATTTTGAAAAATCAAAGCAACTATTTCTGGGAACTTGGTTTTGACATTGCATTGGAACGGGGAGAATTGCAGCCTTTCACAAGGAAAAAGCAAATTTATTTACAGGGTTATAACAACAGATCTTTCACTAAAAACCTAATGGTATCAGCAAAACTAAAGAGCATCCGGGAATTTAAAAATTAGAAACCTTCTATTACGAATATATGTAAATAATGCTTGTAAATTGCTTTCGGTTAGATTTCTCTTACTCCTAAAACGGTCAGCAGTTGGCGAGTTTATTTTATTTCAAAAGCCCGGCCTTTTAAAGTAAATGCTATATGGTTGTCGTTTTTTACAAACGTTTAGGCAGTTTTGAAATTTTTTATCTTTCCAATATAGTGCTTACCAATTTTTCGACAGGTAGTTAAGATATAATTTTTCATCTTAAATTACCATGTTATGGCAAAGCAAAGCAGACGCAAATTCACTTCCGAGTTTAAAACCAAGGTGGTTTTGGAAGCGCTTAAAGAGCGCAGCATTATTGAGCAAATAGCGAAGAAGTTCGAGCTTCATCCCACCCAGATCAACATGTGGAAAAAGGAGTTCCTGGGTAAAGCTGCGGCAGTTTTTAATGACAAAAGCGGTGACGAAGCCAGGCAGCAGGAAGCCGATACAGAAAAGCTGTACGCGCAGATAGGGCAGTTGAAGGTTGAGAATGATTTTTTAAAAAAAAAGTTATCCTAAAACCACTCACTGAATGAAAAAGCATGATTGAAAAAGACAACAGTCAGTTAAGCGTATCGCGACAGTGTGAGTTGCTTGGTATACACCGCAGTGGTCTTTATTATCAGCCCTGTCCGGAGAGCGAAGGAAACCTGCAAGTCATGCGATTAATCGACGAAGTGTACCTCGATACTCCCTTCTACGGTGTTTGGCGACTGAAAGTCCTCTGGCAGCAGAAGGGACATCTGATCAACTGCAAGCGGGTTAAGCGCCTGATGGATCTGGTCGGCTGGCAAACCATTTACAGAGCACCCAGAACAAGCCTGCCCGAAAAAAAACACAAGGTGTATCCATACTTACTTCGGGGGCTGGAGATTACGCGGCCCAATCAGGTGTGGGCAACTGACATCACCTACAGTATAAAAAGGGTTCTCATAATTCTGTTCCCGAAATGTCCTTTTAGCTGTTGGGATCCGGAGTACTTTTATCAAAAAGATATGGAAAAGTACAAGAGTTACAAGGCAGTTCAAGTCTTCACACTTCGAGATTTGAACAGTATAGTTAATAACCATTTGAAAGAAGGCTGGGAACTTATGGGTGGAGTATCCAGCATTTCGGTAAAAGCTGATAAATATAATTCATTAGACGATGGCGGTAAACCGACCATATGGTTCTCTCAAGCGCTTGTGAATACAAAGGAAAATGCATATTGAATAGAAGCCCTATTGATTACGGCAACGTTACGCAAACCGGCAAAGAGAGATTAGCTTGTACAAGCTCTTGTGCAACCTGGAGAGTAGCAATAGGGCCCTTGCTGTATCTTATTTATTTGCCGTCCTTTGTCAGTGAGGCACTGGCCATCCTGGTAAATCATTAAAACAATTACGGTGAAGACCTACCGGTTTATGAATCCCGGTAGGTCTTTAGTATTATTTAAATACTCTTTTCACGTTCAATCTTATAGCATGGTAACGATTACAAACATTTTACACTCCTGGCTTAATAGTAACCAGGATTACCCCCAAGGCGTCGATATTTTCCGGCGCGTGTCTAAAGATGCTTCCCTGATATATCACTTCCGTAGGTTCGCGTCTGATCACAACGGCCGCCGGTTGAAAGAAGAAATGGAAAAGCTGTACCATCAATCAAAACAAGCACCAGTATTGAAAACCGAAGAAGCTCAGGTAACTGTCCCTATGATGCAAGATCTTCGCATATGGCTTGATTGCGACCGGAACTATTTTGAAGGTGTTAAGTTACTGGTCGCTTTAAGCGGAGACGCTTTACTGGAGTCCTTTTTCATGGATCATATTTCTAATTTTAGTCAAAGCCTCTTATATAAAGAGTTGAGGAAGCTAAATGAAGAACTGGAAAGCGCGGCCGCACAGAAGAAAGCAAAAAACGCTGTACCGGTTACACTCCTGGATCATCTCCGGGCATGGCTTAACGGTGAGCGTGATTATGACAAAGGGGTAGAGATATTCTGCAAATCAAGTGAAGATGCTTCATTGATCTCATTCTTTAAAAACCACGATACCGATTATAGTCACATGCGGTTAAATAAGATGTTGGATGATCTGTACAGTGAACTACGAAGCACTGAAGGAACTGAGGAAAACGAAACCACTGCTATGCCCTTAATTGATAAAGGGTCTTCCATTAAACAATCAATCGGCACATCTGAAAATTTCGAACCGGATCCGGCCGGGGATCAGTCCGACGAGCTGGATACTGTAGATCAAGGCGATACAGTTTCCCTTTCAGAGCTTACACAACAAGATGCCAATATTCCGGATATCGGACTTAAGCATGCCATAGCCAACCTTCGCAAGAGCTTGAGTAAGCTACGCCAAAAGGAACAAACGCCCGAACGGGTGGCTATAATCCAAAAGCAGCAGACAAGGCTGGCATTGCTGCTGCAGAGATGGAATAGCCTTAACCAGGTGAACTGATCCAACTTACCTCAGGTGATTGCCTACTTATTATAATTTTATTACGTTATTGAAGTTTGCGCTTAACAACAGGGCTTTTTACAGATGGAGAGATAGCATATCGTCTGCTCACAATTACTGCAAACTAAAAACATAGACGAAGGTAATAACCAAGGTCCATCATTGTTTAATCTGCTTGAATTACAGGTCGGAATTGCAAAATTTGAAATTGATTCTTCGTCAGCTCCAATTGCTAAAAAGCCCTTTCTTAATGGTTGTTTTGTTATTATTACTAAATGGGAAAAATGTATGCAAGTCTCTTCTTAAGATCAACTATCATGTCGCTATAACCCTGTTGGTTTGATAGGTATTTTAAAGCTCTATGATGGCCAAGATCACTGGGAACATCATTAATAGATTGAGTAATTGGGATCACAGTTTTTCCTAAAGTATGTGCGATACCGATTTCATAAAACACATTTGGGTTTTTGCCTGTAAAGTCTGCTATAACTACTTTACAGGTGAAAATTAAATCAAATATATCTTGAATGAATGTTGCATTTTCCCAGATATCATCCGCCTTTTTGCATTCTAATCCCATTTCATCACAGCACTTTTTTATTTCATTAAATGTATTAGTCTCCTTAAAAGGTAGCATTACTGCGACTAATTTTTCATTTTGTTCTTTATTGGGAATAGTAAACACTTGAGGAGAAAAGGTGACCATGCGCTTTGGTACTTCAATGTGCGCTGTGGAAACAAACTCAGAAACTTGAGGTTTAGAATACTTGTCAGAAATAAAAGCTCTTATTTCTCGTAAATTATTAATGTCACGATTATAAATTTGATCAAGAGCGTCCAGTATACAGGCATCATAATCTTCATCACTAAAATCCAAACTTCTAAGTAATCGTGGGTGGCCATTTATAATATCAGATGCACCCAATAGATAACCTAATTCTAGCCAGTCAGAATGAGTAAAATGTTTTCTTATATCTTTCTTTAACTCAATAAAGTCTTTTCCTTGTTCCTTTGTCATAATAAAGTTTCTTTAAAAATAACCGATAACGGTAAGCATTTTGAAAGAAGTGGTATTTATATACATTAGCTTTGAATACAAGCCAATTAGGGTATATAATTTAAATAAATTTCAAATATTGAGTGTCTATCCTCATGCTGGAACAAATGTTTATAAGTGACACACTGAATGTATTATTGAGTCTGGCCTAATTTTTTAAAGCAACGGTTGTCAGCAACAACTTCTCAATTTTGATCTTGCAAGAATTGAAAAAACTTCTTTTGAATGATTTTTACTTTAAAGTCTTTTGAAATTATATTATACTTTCCATCATTGCTATAAATCATTCCATTCGGAGTTCCCCAGTGCAGAAGAAAATCAAACATAAATCTCTCGTCGTCAAATGATGGAGTTATAACAGTTATATTAACTTTTGTATTAAATTTCCTGGCATTTCTTATAATATCATTTATGTACTCATCTCCACAGGAATACCCAATAATGAATAGCTCGTCTGCTTCTATGCAATCTCTGTCAAAGGCTGAAAGCATTTGTCTAAAAGGGGCAATAGCTGTTTTTAAAACTTTTCTATGACCTGTAATTATATTGCTTAACAATATTAATTTATGCTTTTCGATTTCAATAGATGCAGTTGGATTATTAAGGTCCGGCGCAGCTGTTAAATAAAATTGATATCCTGGAAGTTGATTAAAGTTAAGCTTATCAAAATGCCAGTTTGAAGATCCATGTAAATTATAATATACGTGACAATTAAAATCTGAAACTATCTTTTTTATGTTTGGAAGTAACTGATCGTTATACCCTACAAATGAAGTGTCTAAATCGAATCCTTCAAATATATCTACATTTTGATCTTTCAACAAGGCCTTAAATATCCGGTCATAATTTAGAGTGTACATTCTTAAAGAATATCCATTAAGTAAATACTTTTTACACCATTTGATAAAATTTTCATTAATAAATTTATTTTTCTCATTATAAATAACATTGTGATTTTCGGTTTGATAACTATATTTTGATACATGCCCAATAATGGAACCTATTAGGTTTTTGAGAAGCAATTCGCAATATTTTTGTTCAGGTAATATTTCTATTGATACATGTTTCTTTTCATGATATTCAAATCGAGGAATTTTTATCGAGTATGTCGTGTCCGTTTTATCAAAGATTTCAAAATCAAATAGGCTATCTATCAATTTGTTTAGATCCGCGAATCCATATAAATTTGGAACTTTTTCATTATCATGATTTTTATAAGCTACGTAGTCATAAATGTCTTCGACAAAATCGATTATCGTTTCAAAATTTACAATTCGTGAGTTTACTGGAAGCTTTGATGTCAGCAAGTCAAAAATCTTTTTTGAAACTCTCTGTCCATCTTTACTAAAATATCCTACGGAAGTCAATAAGTGAGTAAGACAACATGGCCTATTTTTAATTTCATCAGAACTGTGTTCAGGGATTATTTCTAATTCGTTTCTATTGCAGATGGTTAAAGGTCCTCCCCAATCCATTACTGCGCCAGCGCCAAAAAGAAAAACCACCTTTTTTACATTTTGTTGCATTTTGTTTTTATTAATGTTAAATCTCTTTCTTGAGCTGAATTAAGAATTAAGAAAATAGAAATGAAAATTGATGATTTGCAGTTACCTCAAAGTTCCTTATCATGTCTTTACAAGTAATTAGCGAAAGCCAATATCGAATAAAAATTTGAGTATATATTTGTCGTCCCGCCATATTGCCAAACTGTCTGTTCGCGGCCTTCAATTACTGGAAATAATTTCATCCAATTTGGGTTCCATGCTATCAATAAGAGCGATAATTTCGTCCTGGGTGTAATCTTCTAATACCTGGCTTGTTGGTTCTCCTGCCCCAACTATTTTATTAATTGTGTCCCAGAATACAATTTTGTCAAAGCGATTTGAAGAATTTTCACCTTTGTGAATTTTATGATGTCTTTGCTGCCTAAACTCGTCCAAGAAGTTAAAAAGTTTAACGCCTTTTTCTGCTGGCTCCAAATCTTTAATATCAGGATGATTTATGAAGGAACTTCCGTTCGCATATTTTTCTTGGATACCTAACTGATATACGATGTTTCCCAGCTTTCCGCATATGTCGAAGGATGTCATTATCCGGATTATGAAGTTGTCATAATGGTATTTGTAATAATCTTCCGATGAGATTGTGTTAGAATATAAATGTTGTATTTTTCTTTTATCAATCTTTAAATAATTTAAGGTTTTATAAAGGTCATCGAAATAATTGTTGATTCCCCCAAACGCGTCAGTAATACTTTTTATCAACTTTTCCTTTGTTGAGCCAAGTTCTGTAAAATCAATGTTATAGTTATTATCTTTCATTATTTCCATGTGTGCAACATAGATTGGTTGTGCACTAATTACAAGCTTTCTAATAAAACTTGAAGCATTGGAAAGTTCGGAATAATTCTCAATCATACTAAAATTTTTGATTGTGGTTAATGACAATATTGACTGCAATAAATATAATTGTGTTGACTAATTATCATACAATACTATTTCTCTTTGTGTAATTGTTTGGTACGTAAATGCGCTATGCTATGCTCGTACTTATACAAATAATGAATATAACAGCTTAGGTCTTTGTAGTTTCTAAAGGTCTACTAGCGGATGAATATTAAATCTAATGATTTAATTTTAATGTTAATAAAGTTTACTTCGTTTTATTTTCAGTGTTCGATTTAAATTGACTTCATTCATTGGTTACACTGTCAAAAAAACCTCACAAATACCCGGTGAAGTTCAAACAAATGAAGTTCAGGCCGCCTAAAAAAAAGTAAGTGCCTAGTTAAATCTCCGGCCAGCTACTTGAACTGTTGATAAGCGATCAAAGGGTGATTACATGATGCTTGAACCACCGGTCTCAGATGCAACAGAGGATGCTTGGTAACTGTGCTGCAGATTGCCGGATGCTCCTATAATCCATTCATTTTATCCATGGCGCTATCAAGGTTTTTAGCTTTAACATGGTAATATACCCGTGTAGACCTGATATCTTTATGTGCAAGAAGCTTTTGCGCTTGCTCTTCCGGAATCTCCATTTCTGCCAGTAATCCGCCAAACGTGTGTCGGCCTACGTGACAAGTTATGTGAATGTGTCCTAAGCCGGCCAGGTTCGCAACGACCTGCAACCATTTATTAAACTCCTTATTGGTTAAATGGGGAAGTGGATTTTTCCTTATTAATTCAATCACATGTGATAACCGGTTATAAAGTTTCATATTTAGGGTAGTTCCGGCTTTTTGTGTTTTCATAACTATACGATCATTATCAATAACGTGAATATTTGGATTAAAAGACATAGCATCTTCAAACCTTAAACCGCTATAGCACATTAGTAAGAATTTTATGGCTACCCTTCGCACTATTACTGGAACGTCTTCCCGGGTGCAAATCGGTTCAATAAGATTGCAATGCTCCAATTCTATTCCCAGCTTATCTGGGTTGGCATATGAGCCCCTGTCGAAATCCTCAAAAGGATTATGATCGATGATTCCTTTCATTTTTATAGCGTCCCTGATCATAGTGTTTAAGAATTTGAAACTCTTCCAGATAGTGTTTGATGAATTTTTGAGTGTGATTTCCATGTAACGTTTGTATCCTGTCAAAAATCTGAAATCAAGGTCTGCAAATGAGACCTCTTTCCTGTATCCATTCATC
>CAXSIE010000146.1:10247-10613 GCA_964237295.1 uncultured Flavihumibacter sp.
CCGTAGCGTTTCCTTGTTGGTATATTTTTGTGGTAGCCAATCCCGGCAAAACTTATAGAAATTCCGGCCGGGGTCCTTTCCTTCTGCGATTTTTTTTGCCCTGGCCTTTGTGATCTGAATGCCCATTAATGATTTGGTCGTAAATTCTGCTTCCAGCTTTGATACTTCCTTTTTTATTTTCATATTGTATAAGGCATAGTTTGTTTCACCCTTTAGCACGCACCTGGCCGATGGATCCCAATGAGAGGGTAAAACTTTTAATCCCATAGCCAGGGTTTTGGCAATTTTTCCGGAAATATAAACTCTGATTACAACTGGCGACTTGACCAGTTGATTGTTTGAAGATCTTAATGCTGGTATCACTGT
>CAXSIE010000147.1:0-3336 GCA_964237295.1 uncultured Flavihumibacter sp.
ATTGTCTTTTGTCCATGCCCACATGTCAGCTAATTTGTCGGCAGGTTGAAACAGTTTCATTGTTGCTGCCCAAATTAAACTGGCTGCCAAAATTATTTGTGCTATCCAGGTTATGATGTTTATTGCTTTTGAAGACTTTTTATCACTGGTCATATTGTTTCTTTTTTATGGGATCAAAAGTAACTACATTTACTATCCATCAGATAGCACTTTCCGATTGGATAGCGCTATCCGATAAGAAAGTATTGTAAACTATAAATTAAATGTTGTTAAAAGGCGGTTGCCCTAAAACGATGCTCTCAATCAGTGATGCTCTTGAGGCTGTCGAGGGAAGATGGAAGTTACTTATACTATTTTCGTTGTCTGAAAGTCCTAAACGATTCAGACAATTAGGAAGAGAGGTTAGCGGAATAACGGATAAAACCCTGTCTAAAGAATTAAAAAGTCTGGAAGCCAACAAACTCATCACACGGGATGTTTATGACACTTTTCCCCCAACGGTCGAATACACCATTACTCAACACGGGTTGTCGCTTGAAAAGGTTTTAAATGAACTTCATTATTGGGGTTTGGCTCATCGAAAAAAAGTAATCGGAAAATAATTGCTTTGTCTATCAATTCATTTTTTTATGAACAAAAGCTGCGTTAGATATTGGAACCGGCTTACCGGTTATTATATTCGCATCAACTACAAAAAAGCGTTTTTATAATCATTCGCAAAAGTTTTAAAATCGAATGGTGATTTGCCCGTAACATTTGCAATATCGTTTGCAATTACACTTGCCTCACCCCGTGCATAATGCGCATAATCTTCTATCAATCCTTCCGCCATCCATTGCGGTAAATGGGCGGCCAGCAATCCCTGTAACATAGCATCCGGCGGCACATCCGTAAACCTGATAGGTTTACCAAGTGCTTCTGATAAATACAATGCCATCTGCTGATGCGTTAATGCTTCCGGACCGGTAATATTGTATATTTTATTTTCATGACCTTCGGTGGTAAGCGCTTCCAAAGCGACAGCAGCAATATCGCGAACATCAACAATACTAATTTTTGCTTCGCCGATGGCAGCAAAAAATTCACCTTGTTCTTTTATGGTTTGTTTGAAGCTTAGCAAACCCTGCATAAATAAATTAGGCCGCAAAAAAGTATACGCGATACCTGACTCTTTAATCTTATTTTCTACAGCCGCATGATAACGTAAAAAACGAACAGGTGAGTTTTTATCCGCTGCCCACTGCGATTGCTTTACAATGTGTTTCACCCCGGCTTTTGCAGCAGCATCAACAAAAGCAATTTGCTGCTTTTCCGCCTGGTCAGTCGAGTTGGTTAACAAAAAAGCTCTTTCAATTCCTTCCAATGCTTTTTCAATAGAAGGTGTATCATTGAAGTCGCCTTCAATAACCTGCGCTCCTGTTGAAGCGGCTAAATCGGTTGCTTTATCTTTAGCCCGAACCATTGCCCTAAAAGATATATTTTTTGCAGATAATTGCTTTACCAATTCACTGCCAATACTACCGGTTGCGCCGGTGATTAGAATGTTTTGTTCTGTTGACATAATGCATATCAGTATTATAAAGGATAATAAAACAATCACCAAACGTTTTTATAAGTCAGAAACCCCTGGATAAGGCACTGTTTCTGTATGGCATCAGGCATTGCTTATCATCTCATTCAGTGCTTTAAAATCATTTTCAGTAACAATATGAGCATTGTATTGATGAAGCTAAACTTTCTTATGAACGATTCAACAAAACTTCAGTACTATTTCTTCTTTAATAATTAGTATATTAAAAAAGCGAGGTTTTTTACAAAACCCCGCTTTTTTAATATGACCGTAATCGTTTCTAAAAGCCTAACCCTACCGTAAAAGCAACAACTGAGCTGGGGAACCCTGCCAAAACGGTTGCTTTACCATCAGTTAAATTAATGCTGTATGCTAAAACTGCCATTTACATTTAACAGGGCAAAGGCTTTACCGGATGCACCACCGATATCAAAACCGCCTTTTTCATCAGCGTTGATTCCCAAAGAACCAACTTCAACAAGAACGCCGTTATTCGGGGGATCCTGTTTAAACAATTTATCTGATGCTAGTGCAATGAAAATTTACATACGCAAAAAATGAAACCAGATTGGATTAACTACTTAATAACAATTGTCTTTGCTTCTGTCAGTAATATTTATAAAAAGAAGTTGTAAAAAAATAAAGTTAGATTTTAAAGCGGCTTTTCATTTAAATATTAACGCTCGTTTTAAGGTATAAGACCAGATTGATGCAGCCAATCCAAAGTAAGAAAAACGCAAAACTGATTTTCTGTATTACAGGTAAGTATAAGATCAATCCATTTGAATAGTAAACGTAGTTGTTTAGTGCAACAAGCAACACGTTTAACATGCCAAGCCAGAAAAGATAATAAAATTTGATTTTATAAAGTCCGGCAAAAGTACCTATGAGCGCAATAAATCCGAAAAGGGAGGCCAGGTTAATAATCATGTCATGGAAGTCAGTAAACAAGAACAGGGCAATTGTCATTGAAACTGCTCCTGCAATCTGAATAACAAGTCTGCCAAGTTCACTAAAATTTATTTGTGTAGGAAAGAGGTACCAGAAAAATGCAAGTGTGCCACATAGTATAGCCATTGCAGTTAAAGCAACTGGCCTTGCTGGATTAGGTTGTCCATTGATTGCATAAGAATTAAGCAGGTTACACCAGTAATTATTTGTCCAGCTAAATCCCGATGAATTTTTATCGACCTGTGAACCACCCGGATACAAAAATGCCGCAATAACATAAAGCACCATGAAAATTATAATTCCAAATACTGGTATAAGCATCCATATACGCTTTTGCCTGCCAGATCGTTCTTTCATATCATATAACTTATTTGATTGCCCGGAACCTGTTACGAATAAATTGCTGTAGCTTTTAACAACGCAACGTTATCTTAATAAAAGTTATAAAATATTTTGTTATTAAAAATTCCGGTTTATTAAGTAAGCTATTTTATATTAATAAACGCTCAGGATACCATTTGGCGTAACTTCTAATAGACCGCAGACGGGAGGTTTTAGCAACATCAGCCGTTTTAAAATTGATCCTTACCGCTATTTCTTTGTCAGAATATCCATTCAGCGATAACAACAGCGCGTTACGGCAATTTTTAGATAAATAAAACATTTCATTTGATACACATTCATTTGCAATTTCCAATAAAAGCGATTCAATTCATACATGGAAATCCCTGTAAATTACAAGGGAGAAATGAACAAAACAGGGGGGTGTTTTAACGTATTAATACCTTGTATTGCAATGCAAAGAGTTTTTAACC
>CAXSIE010000147.1:3346-3696 GCA_964237295.1 uncultured Flavihumibacter sp.
TATTTATCTATGCTATTAATTCGCTGGTGGTTGTTTAATTTCAGACTTTTCATCATGGCGATAATGCATAATTAATCCTGTGTGTCCCTAACGAAATAATAAATTCAACTTCCTTTTGTTGGTTTAATCACCAAACTTTATACAATGATGAAAACTGTAATATAATCCGTTAAAGTCTTTTTAATGTTTGTTAGGCTAACACATCAGGTGCATCAACGTACAATACAAATCAATAAATAAAAATCAAATGATACTTGGACAAGTTAAGGAAGCTACCTGCTCTCCAACACCATGTGCTCAAAAATTTCTGCAATATATTAATGACACATGCGACAAATTTTTGATCAATA
>CAXSIE010000147.1:3706-4238 GCA_964237295.1 uncultured Flavihumibacter sp.
AATACTCCTATCCGGCAATTATGTTTTCTTGCCCAGGTAGGGCATGAAAGTGGCGGACTTTTCTTTACTGAAGAGCTTGCTTCCGGAGAGGCTTATGAAGGAAGGGCTGACCTTGGAAACACACATCCCGGCGATGGGATTAGATATAAAGGACGCGGTTTGATACAAATAACCGGGCGGACGAATTATAAAGCTGTTGGTGATGCCCTCGGCGCAGATTTTGTAACCAACCCAACCCTGTTAGCAGGCAAAAACATCAAGGTATGTACCCCGGATCAACTCAAGTATGCCGCAATGAGTGCGGGATGGTTTTGGAATTCCCGAAAACTGAATGATTTTGCCGATAAAATAAATATCGCTTTACCTATTGAAGATGGCACTAATCTTCAAAATTTCATTAATATAACAAAAAAGATCAACGGTGGCACAAACGGTCTTTCAGACAGGATTAACAGGTATAAGATAGGTGTGAAGTTTTTTTCATGATTACTGCTTTTCCCTTTTTTTAATTCATCTTATCAATACGCTTTAC
>CAXSIE010000147.1:4248-7530 GCA_964237295.1 uncultured Flavihumibacter sp.
AGCGGTTTCCTTTGCCGATTATGTAAACCTCATGAGTAAAATTAAAGGCAATAGTATAATCTTTATCAGGAAAGTAATGCTCGGGTTGCCTGGTGTATATGAGGGGCATTGCTTTGGAACCACCGCTTTTTACGTTCAAAAGAAATTGCTTGTCCGCATGAAAGAAGATAATTGTACACTTGTTGTTCATACTCCTGACAGGGATGAATGGACAGATAAAGATCCGGTTACCTTTTTTATTACAGATCATTATAAAAATTATCCTACTGTTCTTGTCAACCTTGCAAAGGTAGACGACAATGATTTAAAAAGGATATTAACAGAGGCATGGAAAAGCAGGGCGGGTAAAAAGTTGGCAGGCCTTTTTAAAAATGAACAAGATGGGAACAGCGATCATCTAGTGTCAAGTTAAACTTAATGTAACACACGGTCTTTCTTCTTTCTTCTGTTCAAACATTTTTTTTAACACAGGGAACAGCCAGAGGAGGAAACACAGAGGGTGCAGAGGAACTTCTCCTGTGTTCTCTGTGTTTCCTTCCCCCGGCTGTTCCCTGTGTTAAAAATCCTTCAACTATACGCGTCATTTCATACCTAACCTAACACTAGCTTCCATATAGTGAAGGTTTGCTTAATTCTCAGTGTTTCACTTATAGTAAAGATTACTGAATCCGGAGGTGTTATATCATTCATTTCTTCTTATTACCATCCATCCCCTATCACCGTTCATCCCAATATAATAATAACCTTCAAACATCCCAAGCACCGGAACCTTCGAACCCTTACCGATCAGCTTTTTTACTGAAGCAACGCTATCGGGTTTATCCAGTAAAGCACGGTCATCGGAAACCGTCAGGGTTCTTAACGGCTCAACATTGCTTACAACACTTGCTGGTAGATAGCCCTGCGTTTCATCCGGCAACAACACTTTATACCAGTTGCCGGTAGCCGCTTTTACCTGAACAATAGTATTTTTTTGAACGGTGGAAATTTTTACAGCGTCTTTTCCTGTTGCATTATTTAAGAGGGTGGTCTTGTTGCATCGCACAAATTCCTTTAAGCGGGAAAGGCTTGCATTAATAATAGCAGGTTCGGGCCTGTTACGGTTAACGAAGGGCAATGGATCAACAGCGCCACCTGAAGCATATAAACCGAAGTGAAGATGCGTGGGAGTATTCTTAGCGTTGCCTGTATTACCCATAAATCCAAGCGTATCCCCGGTTTTAACGCGCTGTCCTTCTTCTACGAGTTGAGTGTCAAGATGCGCATAGTATAATGAATAGTCTTTACCATAAGGCCGCATGAATACCACTTTACCTCCCAGCCTGTTGAGTGTTACTGAAGTAACAACCCCATCAGCGGCGGCGATAACCGGCGTACGAAAAGCTCCAAAAATGTCTATGCCTTCATGACTTCTGGCACCGGCATCCCTGCTGGCTCCCCAGAAACTGCCAATCTTCGGGTGGAACGACATAGCAACTGGAAACCCTAGACTGGGTCCTGAAGTAATAACCAGTTTATAATCCACGCTTGTAAGCAATTCTGGCTGCAATCTGAGCAGAAGGTTTCCATCTTTTTTTACTTCGTATTGCAAAGTATTGGAAGCAGTATCTAAAGTTGATAATAATTTGAGCGGAGTATTTTCAGATGACTCCATAAGTCAAGAAACAAGGTCACATTACGGTAATCATTCTTGGTAAGGGTAACCATTACCTGCTCGCCACGCCGGGCACTGAAACGATATCCCTGGGCATCTGTTTCTGCTGATGCAAAATAACCCGATTCCTGATAAGGCAAAGTAACGGCAAGGGGCTGTTGCAACGCCCTGTTAGCTGCGGTTAACCAGGATTGTCCCATAACCGTTTTGGTTAAACTGGCACTGTTAATATGATCTGCGTATTGTTCATGCGGCGATTTACGGGAAAACAATGCCTGTTGTGAAGTGGTACAGGAGATTAAAAAGACAAATGAAAAAAGATACATCAAACGCATAGCTACATTATTTTAATAGAACACACTTTTTGATATATACTTCAATTATGATGCTATTTTAGGGTTATGTTAATCTTAAACTGACATATTATCATTTCGATGGTTACAAGTTTAGCTACTACCTTTTAATACTTAACAAATTACACCAGCACTTTCCGGTTCATCCTGATTTCAATTTTATCAGCCTGAACTATATGCCGTTCTATATGGTACACGAAAAAACGAAAAGTGTCACCAAGCCGGAGCTTTATAAGTTTTGTTAACGAGATGGCTGTTTTGGTATTTGTAAGATCCGTCTTCCTCGACTGGTTCAATAGTGAGCGCAACCTATCCAGCTGCTTTATAAACCGGTCAATAGATTTCACTGTCAGTTTTGAATTAATCGGATTTTTATCTTTGGGCGACTGCAACTTTTTTTTAATAGTGCCATTCTTTACCTGCATCAGGTTGGCAAAATAATTCCCGATTAAACCGCTTCTAAAGATGGTATTATTTGCCTGTGTATGCTGGGCCAGGATTCGTTTTTCAATTTCAGGAAGGTAATAATCACCATATAAATTCAGGTGTTCAATACATTCCAAAATGCTCCATTCGTTGTGTGATGCTTTAAAATTCAATTGATCAGTTCTGAATTCTTTAAACCTGTCAGCAGCATATCCGGCCTGGTTTATTATTTCCAGCAGATCATCAATCAGTGTGTTTGTTTCTATTTGCATATAATAATTTTGAACAAAATTGCATTCTGTAACGTAATTGCTCCTTGATCCATATCAAGAATTACGAATCCGGCTTAATGTTTCCGGCGTCATTCTCAAATAGGAGGCAATATATTTTAATGGGATTTCCTGAAAAAGGTGCGGGCTTCTTTGCAACACTCTTATAAGTCTTTCAGAAGGTGATACGGTTAACAAATCAATTTCACGGTCAATCTGCTGAGTAACCAGAGCCTCCATCAATAAAATATATTCCTGCAGGCTTTCTTTGCTTTCGTTTATAAGCTTTACCAGGTTTTCTTTACTGATTATTTTTAAAGTAGATTTCCTGATTGCCTCTATATAAAATTCAGATGGTTTTGCGGTTATAAAAGAAGATAAGGAATTAATGAATGATCCCTTGTATCCAAACCTGATGGTAAGTTCTTCGAATTCAGTCAACATAAAAGCTCTGATAGCTCCCGCTTCCACAAAATATAAATTTCTTTCTATCTCGCCTTCTCTTAAAATCAAATCACCTTTAGAAAATATTTTTTGTTCGGCAATTTCATTCATTGAACCAATTATCCTGTTTATGAAA
>CAXSIE010000147.1:7540-8037 GCA_964237295.1 uncultured Flavihumibacter sp.
TCCATTTAGAATTCAGCATTCTTTTGATTGAGTTGAACCAGGGTGACAGGGCGGCACAGGGATACACGGAGTTATTTTACAACAAAAACGCGGAAGGCTCTAAAAGTACTGAGGGCATTAGAATAGTAAATAACATTATAACAATTGATTTTTCATGTTACTTAAGTGTCTTCAGGCAAAACAGCTCCGTGTCTCCCGGTGCCACCCTGTCGCCGTGGTTCAAACAAACTTTCAGAGATTTTTAACAGCTACGCCGGACACTTTATAATCATCCCTGTTCTGCGTGTAACCAACCACTTTAAGATCCTTTAATGACAGACCTTCAGGAATATAAAGCGTTACTGTGCCTGGATTATTATCAGTAACGGTAAGCTTTTTAAAACCTCTCACGATATCGATATGTTTCAAAGTTCTGCCGGCATTTTCACCCCTTTTTACAGCAACCTCTGCCTGCTTTTGAACAAGCGCAATGTTTAAAACACTATTGACTGCACCAC
>CAXSIE010000147.1:8047-10363 GCA_964237295.1 uncultured Flavihumibacter sp.
TCTTGCATCTGTTACCACCTGAAGGTTAATTGAAACGGAAGCATTATTTTTTAATTCGTGCTGGATGGTCGATCGTAATTTTTTTTCATCCGAGCCAACAAACTCTGTCTTCCCGTTAACAACTACCTGTGGGGTATAGATACTTTTTAATTTAAAAAACCCTGCATATTGTTCCTGCCTTAGCGTATAATTATTGCTGCTAAAAATATCTTTCCATCCATACTGGTTCCAGTAATCTACATGAAAAGACAGGAAATATATATCCTTATTATTTTCCGCACTGATAACAGCGGCCAGCGCATCGGCAGAAGGGCAACTGGAGCAGCCTTCGGAAGTAAACAGTTCAACTATCGCAAATCCTTTTGCAGAATCCGTTAAGGGCCTTTGATGATTAGCCTTATTGTAAAATCCGTAACCGCTTAAAACGGTTAACAGAATTGTTGTGTATGCAATAACCCACTTATACTGTATCATGCTGACAATTGAAACTGATTGATACTGCAAATTTATCCTGAATTTGCTATAAGCCGTCAGAATATTTTTGAACCAGGGTAAAGCAGTGTGGCCTACACGGCATCCCAATCCTCGGTAAGCCGGAACCAGTTCCCGGAATCATCGATAAATGCCGCTTCGTATTGTCCTAAAAAACCTTCGCCGGGTTCCATAAGAAACCTGACTCCCTTGTATTTTAAATTAGCACAGGTTGCCTTAAGATTCTTACAACGAAAAACGCCATAACTAAAAATTTCTTCGCGAATAAGTGATTGCATTTTCTGCACCTGGTCGCCGGAAAAAAGCATCCCTTCCTCCACCGGTATAAGCATTAGCTGCTGATCGGGATGACCCGGAGTGCAAACGGAAGCCCATCGCTTATCAGGCTCGATAAAGATATTAGTGTGCACTTCAAAACCCAGCGCATTTACATAAAATGAAAGTGCGCTTTCCAGGTCCAGAACGTATACACTTATGCTAATAATATTGGTGATCATTTTCTTATTGTTAGCTTTCAGCTACCAGCTTTCAACCATAAGCGTCTACTATCAATTTAACCCTGATAAAAAAAACTTTGTTTACAAGAAACAAATCGTTATTTATCTTTCCCTAAAGATGCAACTGCTGATAGCTCAAGGATGACAGCCTATAGCCCAATCAAAGCTAGTTTTATAAACTAAATTTCCAACGTAGTAATACGACAATTTAAGGGGTTGGTTGCGACACATTTTTTCCTCATCTTTATCATATGAAACATATTTCCATCCTGATCCCCAACGGCGATTGCAGCCTGACGCATATTGAAGCGACCCATATGATTTTTTCTGAAGTCAATAAAATATTAGCCGGTAAGGAAAAGCCTCCCTTTTTTTCCATTCAACTGGTAGGATTGAATAATGAACCTGAAATCAGGAAAGGCCTGTACACTATCCATCCGGATGTATTGATCAAAGATGTACACCAAACCGACCTGATCATTATACCCGCACTTCAGGAAAAGGATATGAAAAAGGCCCTGGAATTGAACCAGCCATTTATTCCCTGGATCATTCAGCAACACCTTCGGGGTGCTGAAATAGCCAGCCTTTGTTTAGGGTCTTTTCTACTTGCTGAAACAGGATTATTGTCAGGAAAAAAGTGCACTACCCATTGGGGTTTTGCCGGTGTTTTTAGGGAGATGTATCCCCAGGTGGAACTGATGACGGAGAAAATACTTGTTGATGAAGGGGGTATTTACTCAAGCGGTGGTGCGCTTTCTTTCACCAACCTTATTTTATACCTGATCGAAAAGTATGTAGGCCGGGATATGGCAATAATGATGTCCAAAATTTTTATGATTGATATAGATCGCGACAGTCAAAATCCTTTTATTATGTTCAATGGCCAGAAGGGCCATGAAGATGAACCTATCAAGATGGCCCAGGAATTTATAGAGCAGAATTTTTCAGAGAAACTCACTGTAGAGGAGCTTGCCTCAAGATTTGCACTCGGCCGCCGCAACCTGGAACGCCGGTTTAAGAAAGCCACATCCAATACTGTAATAGAATACATCCAGCGCGTAAAAATTGAAGCGGCGAAAATGAGCCTGGAGTCTTCACGTGAAAATGTTACGGAAGTCATGTATAAAGTAGGCTATTCCGATACAAAGGCGTTCCGTACCACCTTTAAAAAAATTACCGGCTTGTCTCCTATTCAATACCGTAGTAAATACAACCGCGAGCTGTCAGCGTAAAGCCGGGCATGGCACTAATACCTCATTGAAACACAGCAGTGTCAAGGTGACGCATGATCTTCGGTTCAAACATTTTTTTAACACAGAGAACA
>CAXSIE010000147.1:10377-10583 GCA_964237295.1 uncultured Flavihumibacter sp.
CCTTCTCCGGCTGTTCTCTGCGTTAAAAAACACTTCAACTCGATGCGTTATCTCATACTTACCTTAACAGTTGTGTGTTTGCCCGACCGTAGTTTTCTTCATAAGAATCAAGGCACTACAGATATGGTATTAAATCTTTTAAAGTATTTTTACAACCTATATTCCTGATAGGATACTTTCTCCCTTCCCTTTACGTATATAAATTA
>CAXSIE010000148.1:0-4723 GCA_964237295.1 uncultured Flavihumibacter sp.
AATGAATTTTCATTGTTAGTACTGAATGTAAAAGCAAGTCCTGCATCCTGCATGGTAGTTCTGAAGTTTAATGAGCGGGCGAAATTAGCAGCACCGGTATCCAAAGAACCGTTTTGTTTTCTATAGCGGTCACTCATTGAAAATTGAAGATAGTTGGCCTGAAACATGATGCCTAATACAGGCGTTAATTTCTTCTGCAATATAACGCTAAAGGAAGGCTGGTGCTGGTAATAACTGTTATAATCAGCGAATTTATAAATTTTGTATAACTCATTAACGCCTTTTATACGATAATTGCTAAGGTCACCGTAATAATTGGTGTATCCAACACCAAATCCTAATTGCCAGTTATGTTGCGGGTTATCCTGAGCTATTGTACTATTCGTAATGCTTACCCCAAGAATAAAAAGTGAAAATGATAAAATGGATTTATATAAATATTTCATGAATGCATTTTTTAAAGCCGGAGATAATTATTTTTTGTTCAGTCCCAACCACAAATTAAATTGAGCATTAAGACCAATAAAAGGCTTTAGCTGAACATCTGAAGTTTTAATATTAGATAAGTTTTGCTTGTCCATAGAAGTGGCTACCATACCGGCATTCAGGTTTATGAAATCATAAATGCGAAAACCCAGTCCTGCAAAAACGGGCCTGTCTACAATAGGGCCTGTAAGCGTATTACCATTTCCATCTTTAAAATTGGCTAAAAATACTCCCAGTATAAAACTTGTTCTACCATAATGACTCTCTGTTCCTGCATAGGGCTGCGAATCATATTCAAGATCATTAAAACTTCCGCCCAGGTAAACGCCTCGATATCCTATAAATAATGGAAGTACGGTTTGAGAACGTTCCGTAACACGGTTGGGTATGATAAAGGAATCATACAATTTTACAAAATCAAGACTCAGGTAATTATCCGTTTCATTTAGTATGATCTGCAGCAGATCGTTCTTAAGCTGATTAGCATACATGGCTTTTAAGTCATCGGAAGTTTTTAAAGAATCTGCAGGAGTTCGTATTATATTGTAGTTAGCATTTGAAAGCCTTGCATTCGATACCTGCCTGATCTTGATGGCAACGATATCAGAAAAACCTTCAAAGTCGCGCTGTTGGGTATTCCTGTAATAAGTTAAACTTCTTTTCACTACCGAATTCAAATCCTGTACTATTTTCGCGGAGTTCTTATCAATATCAATTGACTTACTGTTTGATTCTATTGATGCGTTGATGTAGTTGGAAATATTCTGGTGAATTATTTCTTTAAGATTATTCTTTTCAGAATCACCAAGCAGCGCATACAATGTTACATCAAAACCGTATTTACTGTTATTGCGTAATTTAACATCTGCGGGCAGTTCTGCAAAATCTCCCTTAAAATTTACAGGTCTTGTCCAGTTAGTTCGTTGAATAATATCTGAAGGGCTATTGCCTCGGAAAACATTTATCTTAATAATACCTATTTCTTTTCCGACAGGTACCTGGATGTCAAAAGATGATTGAGATGGAAGTGGATCGCCCTGGTTGATCTTACGTGTCTGCGGTTCTAGTAAGATGGACTTTTTTTGTGCATTAATACCAGTAAAAACTAAAAGTAAACAACTAATCCCAGCTACAATTTTTTTCATGATCATTAAGATTTACTGCGTAAACCCTAAATTAATGCCAATATAATTAAGCGGGTATATTGCCTGTATTACAAACAATATTATCAAAATATCAGGAATAGATGGGGTAATTATTACTCAATAAAAAACAATAATCCGATTTGTGAGCATTAACCACCCTGCTGCCAAATTAATAATATATAAAAGCTACAGTTAAACATCGGTTTTTTGTATCAGGGCCGAAGGTGTATTAGCCATGATCCATAGATCATACATAAAATTATTTTTATCTACGTAAGCTATATCAAGGTTGATTCTTTCTTCGACCGACATCTTCTTATGACCTCTTTTCTTGATCTGCCACAATCCTGTAATACCAACCGGCGCCATAAATCTTGCAGCAAGTTCATCAGTTGTTAAACTTGCTGCTTCGTATAATGGTAAGGGACGGTTACCGACCAGTGACATATCTCCTTTGATTACATTAAAGAATTGAGGCAACTCATCAAGACTGGTATTTCTTAAAAAAGCCCCTACTCTTGTAACTCTTGGATCGTTAGGCGCTTTAAAGAAAACAGGTTTTTTTCCGGAGGTATTATTGTATTGATTCAGATGTGATAGCTGGTCAATTTTTTTATCGGCACCTACTATCATGGTACGGAACTTATAGAAATCAAAAATCCGGTATCCCCGGCCAGCTCTTTTTGAAATATATAAAACCGGACTGCCTGATTCAATTTTAATAGCCAGCGCAATTAAAAGAAGCAAGGGGCTTAAAACCAGAATGGTTGCTGAAGCAATTGTGACATCAAAGGCTCTTTTAAAAATATCTTTCGGCGCCCAGACAGTATTTATAGGAGAGGTCTGGATCTTTTTTCCAGCGAGGTGTTGCCTGGGCTGCATTTTAATCTTCTTTAAAAAGTCTACTTTTAATAACAGCTTTTCACCATCCATATTTCCCAGGTCAATTATTTCATCCAATAAAATGGCTTTTCTGCATTTTGCAATTTCTTCTTCAGATTTTCCGGAGGCATCCATAACACAAGGAACCCGTATGAACCAAGGGTTGGTAGCAACAAAAAGGTCAAATTCCTTTAAAGCCGGCTCTTCTAAAACAGCATCAATAATTATAATATCAGGAATATTATCTTTCTCTTTTATTCTTTTAAAAATGGAAATAGCGCTTAATGCGTTATCGGCTGCATAACCGCTGTCGAAGGTCTTGACAAGAAAATCAATTTTCTTAATGTTTTTGCCAATGTAAAAAAAGCCATTTGAATTTTTGATCTTGCTAATTTTGTCAAGAGCGTTATGAACCGGAGGAAAATCAGGTTTATTATCGGGGGAATTATCAGGTAGAAGTTCAGTTTGCATAAAGGTTTAATGAATATTTTTACTTCGTCTTCGACATTTTTGTACCAGGGTTAAGGAAGTGCCATATAATAATCCAGACAATGTTTATTACGAAATAGCTGTTTAACGTTACTTATTTAAATGAACAATAATAGGCAGATAAAAATGAGTTCCAGCAAAACCAAGTACATTCATTAATGTTTTCATAAAATAGGTTTAATGATAATTGATTAAAACTGATTGCAGGGTAAATTTAGTATATATCCTGAAATTTTGCAATAGGTTAAAAATAATCTTAATTCCTGGTAATCAATTATTATACAAGCAAATTTCCATAATGATGTTCAAAACTTGTTAGTAAAAGCAAAGGATAAATAACGATGTGAATGCAAACTTTTTCCTATAAAATTTATTATCAAATATGTTTAATACGGCTAAGCGTTTCAAGAGTAATGCCCAGGTAAGAAGCGATAATAGTAGAAGGAACCCTTTGAATGATCTCAGGAAAATGATTCATCAGATGTGCGTAACGCTCAGAAGCACGCTGCATCCTTAACGAAAACAGCCGTTGCTCACTTAGCGTATAATATTTTTCAGTTAGTACCCTTGCTATGAAATTAAATTCAGGAAAATTATAATAGATAACATGCAGCTCTTCGTAGGAGAGGGCAAATAACTCGCAATCTTCAATGGCCTGAATGTTTTCATAACTGGGTTGCTGTCTGAAAAAGCTTTCCACTGAAATAATATGATCTCCTTCCTTCATAAACCATGATGACACTTCCTTGTCATCTTTAATATAAAAACACCTGGCCAATCCCTTATTGATATAATAAATATTTTTACAAATCCTACCCTCTTTAAGTAAGAATGCCTTTTTTGGAAGCAATACTACCTTTGTTTTTTCAATTAAATACTCATGAAGAGCCGGAGATACCGGGTAGATTAAATTCAGACTTTGAAGCAACTCAATCATATACTTACTTCATTAATTATAAAAAATACTTATGAGATTGAATTTATCTCTTTTTTTTAAAAACCAGCACCGGATCAGCACTCTTTTGAAAATAAAATTTAACAGTAAGCGCTTTTGCATCATAAGCATTGAAATGCCTGTTTTCCTTTAAAGAAAACAGTATCCGGTGTTATATTAAATGATGCATTGACGCATTGATGTCAGCGGCCAGCTTCAGCTTTAAGGAGGAAACAATGCACTCATTGGTCTGCTGAGTGCTGATAGCTGAATGCTGTTAGCGGTATATGGGATTTATGCTTAACTAAACACCAGGTTCAATTCTACCATAGATATCCGATTCTAAAAATCACCGGTTGTGTTCTTGGAACCTGCTGCTTATACAAACAGTCGTACATCAACTGCATGTTACCTTTGATCTTACTGCTTACCCGGTATTTTTTACTCAATCCCAGCAAGGCACTTTTTTGCCATGGGGTATAATCATTCAATATTTCAAAGTTGCTGAACTGGCTTCTGTAATTCATTTCTGCACCACCGGATAGCCAAAAACTTCCCTTAATTTTTACATCCAGAAATGATCGCAAGCCAATGCCCTGGTGTGTGACAGCTATATGCCTGATATCTTTTCCCCATCCCATTTTATATGAGCTGCCGATACCAACGGTGCTTTTATCATTCACTTTATAACCAAGAGACAAGGCAATATCACTGGTAGAAGGAAAAAAATTGTTGCTTTTTACTGTTTGCAGGTTTGTTCCAACTTCGAGCCTTTTAATGAATGATT
>CAXSIE010000148.1:4733-10556 GCA_964237295.1 uncultured Flavihumibacter sp.
TTAGGCCTGAAGTCGGGTATTTCTGTATCTCCGTTACCGGAAGACAATTTGCTGACTTTACTTTTTAACTGGTTAAGTTGTGATTGCCCTTCATTGATTTGACGACTGGCCATTTGCTGAACATCCGGTAAAGATCCAAATCGTTGCAGTAGCTGCTGCTCAACGCTCTCACGGGTTTGAAATCCGGCGAAACCTGCAATCGGATTTACCTGTATAGTTTCAGGCAGCCTGAACAAGCCCGCTAACTGCGAATGTTCTCTGAAGAAATTCTGGAAAAGTGTTGTTTTGCTTAAGATTGCCAGCGTTCTGGATTCTATGAGTGAAGGATTATTAAATACCCGCCTGTAATCTTCTACCTGCGCCTGATAATAGTAAACCTGCTTTTGTAATTTTTTCAGGTCTTTTGTTAACCCGTATGAAGCCAATTGGTCCTGTAAAAACTTCCTGCGTTGCTTCATGTACTGTGCAATATTTTCAACCTGATTGAATTTTTCCTGTAATAAATCAATATTACCTGATGCTTTCTTCAATAAGATTTCCGTCTGTGGATTGTTTCTCAGCAATCCTTCAGTTTTGTTTAAAAATTTTAGCGCCGTTTGTAAACTATCCATGTATGGCAGGTACTTTCCGGTTGTGTTGAGGACCTTACCTGATGAATTCTTAATTTTTTGCCGGAGGAGGGAATACTGATAGTCAGCATCTCCGAAAATTGTACGGGATGCAACAGAATCGGTGCGTGATAGTTTCCTGCGTAATTTTCGTTCTTCCCTTGCCATACGATTGAGGTACTTATCCGATTGACGCAGCATTGTTTTATTAATAGCCTCCGATTTGTCATTTATTTTTCTAAACACCTTGTCTGGAAAATGACTGATTGCAAAAACTTGGATTGAATCCTGGGCGGCAACTTTCAGGTTATTGAAAAACATGAAAACAGCAATTAATGACAATACATATAATGATTGTTTCATTCCTTAAATTATTAAGTTACAGTAATGTATTTTGGGTAATACTGGCGTAATACTAATATTCAGACATCCGGGCGTACAGTATTAAATTACGTTCCATCTTATAGCTATTCGATGACATAAATGTATAAAAATTTTAAAGGGAAGGAAATTGATAAAAATCAAATAATTCCCGGGATGCGGGATGTAACCCAGCATTGTGAAAATGTAAAAATTGAGACATGCTGCCAAGATAACCGGGGAGTTGCTGCGGTTATAAGTTCTTTAAACTAAGGCAACGCCAAAGGCAAAGTGGAATCGCATCAATTTTTAAACAGCTTACCACATACCCCATACCTATTTCCGGGGTTCATGCTTCATAAGTGTATTAATAACTTCCTGCACCACTAAAGGCGGTTCTTTTTCAATTAAATAAAAATGTCCTTTACCATTGTTGTCCCAACTGTTACTTCCGTCGGGGTTCACTTTAATTTTTCCTTCCCGAACCCGGTACCAGGGCTGAAAACCCTTAATGGCAACCAGCACGGCAGTTTCATCCCAACTCATCCTTCCTGCACTATCCTGTTTTGATAAAGGTAAACAGATCCTGAAAACGTCTTTAACCGGGCTATGCCCGATCTTATCATTATTTACCAGGGGCAATCCTGTTTTTATGGCGCTTCCTATTTCGAAGCCACTGAAAAGGACCGGTGTATCCCAGTTTTCAAATACAAGCCTGGAAGCGGCTGCATCTTTTTCTACATTGAATTCTTTACCGCCGGGAAATTTACCGGCCATGCAAACGAGTTGCTTTACTTTTTTTAAAATCAGTTCTTTACCGGTAAGAGGTGAATACTGATCCGCAGCGGAAGTGAATAGTCCTGCCAGGTTTGTAAGAAAGCCAACAGTTATAATGGTAACGCTGTGATCGGGTTGAACGGCCAGTATTTTCCGGTACAAGGCCACCGCATCCGGCGCTTCTTCATTTGATTTTATTTTGTGCGGATAATTAGCAAGCAGGGTATCTGTCCAGTGCTGGAAATCGCGAAGCTCCAGCGCCGATGCAACTTTGGGAACACCGATAGGTATATCCGCCCTCTTAAAGTAGGTGTTAAAAACATTCAGCACTCCCGCAACTGACTGGTACCTGGTGCTGGCCATCGTAGCCAGGATACGGGCTTCTCCTTTGTCAGCGAAAGCATGCAATAAGGCAATAGCTCCTGCATCATCATAATCCGGTCCCATGTCTGAATCAAAAATTATCCGTATTGCCCCTGCGAGAGGTTTTCCTGGTTGAAGAAAGGCGCAGCAAATAAGCAGGCAGCTTGCTAAAATGAATGTTCGCATAGTTAAATGTAAGAATTGTTTCAGGTTTATAAACTGCATTATATAACTCCACAATTAAACAACACCAGACACGTTATTAATCCTGATCACAATTAAAATCCAAAGCATATAAGCGGGCGGTATGGAATTGTTTATAAAATAGCGCTATAAGAATCATCAGGAGCAGTACCGGAGACAAACAGCTATAAACCCGAAAAACCAACTGAATGAACAATAAGTATTCTATTCTTGTGATTGAAGATGACGCATCCATGCAGAATATCCTGAATCATTGCCTGAAAAAATATTCAATAACACTGTTTAATAACGGCATGGACGCCCTTGCATATTTACAGGAAGGCAATCTTCCTGACATTATCATTTCAGATTTGCATACCCCCATAGTGAATGGGCTCCAGGTGATAGAGCAGGTAAAATCCAGCGGTTTTTTTAGTACTATTCCCATCTTTATGCTATCGGGTGACGACAATACAGAAACCAAGATTGAATGCCTGGAAGCAGGCGCTGATGATTATCTGATAAAGCCTTTTAATCCGAGAGAGCTGGAAGCCAGACTTAAAAATATTCTTCGCAGAACCGGTAAATCAGCGATCACTTAAGTTCGTTATGCTTAATAAAAATTCAACCATACCTACACCTCTTATTGCATTGATTAATGTGGATGCCCGGATTTTTGAATTGCTCAATAGCTGTAACTTTCAAGGTTACGCTTTCATGCGTTTTAAAAACGGGATCGAACTTGCCAACTACTGGCAAAATCAGCCGGCAGACCTTGCTGCCATTGTTTCACAGTCTGAAGTATTAGGCGCAATGGGCATATCTCTTTTTAAAGCATTAGAATTAAAGAAATTTGCAGACATTCCCTTTTTTCTTGTGAGCGATAATATAAATAACAATCTGTTACAGCTGGCCTTAAAAACAGGCATATCAGATGTATTTAAATATCCACCCGAGAAGAGCCGTTTGGAAAACAGGATCGGTTTTATAATGAAAAACTGGAAGGACTTACACAAAACCCGTAATGCCAGCAGCCAGAAATTATACAAAACACCGCTGGGCAAAAGAATTTTTGATATTATGGCATCATTGGTTGCTATGCTTACCTTGTCACCATTATTTGCACTCATAATTATTGCCTTGAAACTTGAATCAAGGGAAACTGTTTTTTATTACTCCGTACGTGTGGGAACAGGCTTTAATGTTTTTAAGTTTTTTAAATTCAGGTCCATGTATGCCAATGCGGATAAGGAATTCAAGAGACTGCAATATTTAAATCAATACCTCAATAAAAAACCCAAAATTTTAGACGTGTCTTCGCTCTGTGATGAATGCCGGCTGGCAGGAATAAAATGCTGGCAAAAGATCTATGCCGATAACAATGCCTGGTGTGAAAAAAAGTATGTGCTGTCAAAAAAAGCAAATGGCAACGCAGCCTTTTTTAAATTGAAAGACGACCCGCGCATTTCAAGGGTAGGAAAGTTTTTAAGACAAACAAGCCTCGATGAGTTACCCCAGTTATTAAATGTATTTTTTGGCGATATGAGCATTGTCGGCAATCGACCATTACCTATTTATGAGGCCGAAAAATTAACTACGGATAAGTATGCGCTTCGTTTCCTGGCGCCAGCGGGAATTACCGGTTTATGGCAGGTTAGCAATATTGGTAATAAAGAAATGTCGGAGGAAGAGAGAGCAAGCCTTGATAATTTTTATGCGGAAAATAATAGTTTTTTTAAAGATATTGTATTGATATTTAAAACCATCCCGGCATTATTCACAAAGCAGAACCGCTGAAATTAATAATCACTCATATCCGTTCTTCAGCACTATCTCACCGCCCGCCTTGCATGTTAATACCACATAACCATCTCCGTTATTTTTTAAAATGATATCTTTCTTCGATGCCAGCACCATTGTTTTAAAAGGCAGCTTTAATTTTGTGATGCCGCCTTTTTCAGAGACTATCTTAACCTGGTCCGTAACACCGTCTTTCTTCTCTACGCTTACAAGAAAAGCTCCTTCGGCCCGGAGGTTCTCAAAAGAAATATCTTTCCACGAACCCGGAACTGCTGGCAGTACTTCTATAAAGCCGGCATAACTTTGCAGTAACATTTCCTGCAGCCCGGCAGCAAATGCAAAATTGCCCTCCAGCGTAAAGGGACGGTAAACAAATGTTGAATATCCTGATTTTGTCTGGTCACCATTTAAATGAAAGCTGTTAACGGAACAAAATGCCTTGCTAAATATCTTCAGGTCTTTAACAGCGCCATCGCCATCCTTCGCCCGAGCTTTCATATTAGCCAGCCATGCATAAGAATAACCGCACCAGGCTGCCGGTCCGATACTATCGAGTAAACGGATAGTATTTCGAATGATCGTCTGCGATACCGCGCCATCCTCCCATTTAATAAGTCCCAACGGATGAATGGCCATCATATGGGAGAAATGACGGTGCGACTGGTTGTATTTCATTGTAGGGGAAAACATCAATTCATTGTTAGCTGTCAGGGCATAATTTCCAAACTCGTTCAATATTTGTTTCCAATGATCTGCTTCATTTTTTAAATCCAGTACAAGCGCTGTTTCCGCCGCAATTTTAAATGTGTATGTCATTAATGCCAGGTCATAATTCGTTGTCTGGGGAAACCATGCCGTGATATCATTGTTATTGATCTCGGGACTGGAACTGATAGGTAGCTGGCGGCGGCCATGCTCATCTTTAACGGTGATACTTTCAAGAAAGGTAGCTACATCTTTTATCCAGGGGTACCCTCGCTGCTGTAAAAAATTTCTATCCATGCTGTAGCGCCATTGTAAATAATAATGCTGTGCCAGCCAGGAAGATACCGTGGGTGAAAGAGAATATTGTATCCAGCCGCCCATCTCCGTTCCATCCAGCGTAGTTACCCCGGGTACTGCCAGACCTTCTTTGCCGAAAAACATTTTTGTATAGCGTTTGTAATTTGCTTTGTTGGCATCAAGATGGTCTAAATACACGGATGCATCTTCCAGGTGATTGGCACCATAAGCCGGCCAGTAACTGAGTTGGGTATTGAGGTCGTGGTGATAGTCGCCTTTCCATGGAGGCAGGCGGCCGTTATCTGCCGTCCATACGGCCTGCAATGATATGGGCGGCGCGCCTTTTCGAGAGGCGGAACCAAATTTATACTGCTCCAGATACCATTGCTTTTCCAATAAAGCGTCCGGAATATGGATGGCGGATTTGCTCCAGAAATTTTTCCACCAGGCGGCATGTAAAACATGATACATTTCATAGTTACCCGTTAATGCCTGTTGTGTTACAGCAGCAGCTGTTTCATTAATTTTTTTTAAAGGATACTGAGAAGAAATACTCCAAACTCCTTCAAGGGTGGTTTGATCTATTTTTTTCCAACGCACGTTGATTTCGTAAGTAAAACCACCCCAGCCTTCCTGATGATAAGTGACGTTGTTTTCCTGCTGTTTGATGGTTCCCTGTGGGTATCCAAGGCGGGACAGGTCATCTCCGCCAACAGGGTCTCCGGATGTA
>CAXSIE010000149.1:0-1556 GCA_964237295.1 uncultured Flavihumibacter sp.
GATAAAGAAGGCTCCAACCCCGAAAAAATCCGTGAGCAGCTCGCCGGCATGAACCTTCTTGTGGAAGAATGGGGCGGTAAATACCAAAGCCAGGAGATTTCTGCAAAAACAGGATTGAATGTTGACTCCTTACTGGAAAAAATATTATTAGAAGCCGAGATACTTGATGTTAAGGCCAATCCTGATAAAGATGCATCCGGAACTATTATCGAAGCAACTCTCGATAAAGGACGGGGTTATGTAGCTACAGTATTGGTTCAAAGCGGAACCTTAAGAGTGGGCGACCTGGTGGTATCAGGACAGCATTATGGCAGGGTTAAAGCCATGTTCAATGAACGTAATAAAAGAGTGGATGACGCGCCTCCTTCTACACCGGTATTATTACTGGGATTGAATGGCGCCCCTCAGGCCGGTGAAAAGTTTAAAGTGTTTGAAGACGAGAGTGAAGCAAAAGAAACAGCAAGCCGTCGTGGACAGATCCTTCGCGAACAGGGTATCCGTACTAAAAAGCACATTACCCTCGACGAAATCGGCCGTCGTCTGGCTTTGGGAAATTTCAAGGAATTAAACCTGATCATTAAAGGGGATTTTGACGGTTCCGTTGAAGCTCTGAGTGATTCATTGCAAAAATTATCAACGGAAGAAATTGCCGTAAGAATAGTTCATAAAGCAGTGGGTGCTATCACAGAAAGTGATGTATTGTTGGCAACGGCTTCAGACGCTATCATTTTAGGATTCCAGGTAAGGCCTTCTTTACAGGCAAGTAAGATTGCCGAAAAAGAGAACATTGAAATTAAAACCTATTCTATCATCTACAACGCCATCGAAGAGATCAAGAGTGCCATGGAAGGCATGCTGGAACCGAAGATACAGGAGAAAGTAGTGGCTAATGTTGAGATCAGAGAGGTGTATAAATTTGATAAGGGAACGGTTGCCGGTTGCCAGGTGATTGATGGAAAAATTAACCGTAACTCAAAAATCCGCTTGATCCGCGATGGTATCGTGGTGTATCCTACAGGTGAAGGCGCCACTGCGGAGCTGGCTTCATTGAAACGTTACAAAGATGACATCAAGGAAGTACCTACCGGTATGGAATGCGGATTAACCATCAAGAACTATAATGACCTTAAAGTAGGCGATATTGTAGAAGCTTACGAAGAAGAAGAAGTTAAAAGAACGCTGTAAAAATAAGGGAGCGGAATTCGTTCCGCTCCCTTTCTTGTTTCTATGGCCGGGTAAACAATAAATGATCATACTGCTGAGTTATCAATACTCCTTATAAACCTTTGTTAAAAGCAGCCTAATCCTCACTAAACTAAACGGTTCTCAATAAATTTGATAAGGTTATGCGAACTATAATGCGTATCAATTCCTTATATTATTCCATTTAATTTTCTACTCATAATTATGAAAAAGCATATATTTTATAGTTTCTTTCTATTGAGCGCAGCAGTTGGTTTCGCTCAAACTCCGGTAACTCCAGCGGTTGCAGTGCCTGTAACACAGCCTGCAGTTATACCTGCTGGTCAAAAAGTGGTGGCTGATAAGATATTGGC
>CAXSIE010000149.1:1566-6584 GCA_964237295.1 uncultured Flavihumibacter sp.
TTTAAGCTCCGAAATTACCAATGAAATTGCGGATATCGAACGGCGTAAAGAACAGGTACCTGAAAATGCGCAATGCTCCATGCTTGAACAGGCACTTGCCATGAAAGCCCTGGTTATGCAGGCAGAAAAGGATTCATTGGTTGTAAGCGATGAGGAATTGGAAGGCATGCTCGACAACCGTGTTCGTGCATTTGTTGCCCAGTTCGGATCGAAAGAAGCCCTGGAACAGGTTGCAGGCAGAACTGTTTACCAGTTAAAAGAAGATTTCCGTCAGCCTATTAAAGAAAGCAAGCTTGCCGAGTTGATGCGCAACAAAATTGTGAGTAGTGTTAAGATAACCCCTATTGAAGTAAAAGCTTATTATGACAAAATACCTAAAGACAGTCTGGCATTTTTAGAGTCTGAACTAGAAATTGGTGAATTGGTAGCTTATCCAAAAGCCAGTCGCGATCTTGAAAAATATGCCATAGATGAATTAACTGATTATAAGCAACAGGTTGAATCAGGTACCAGAAAATTTGAAACGCTTGCAAGCCTTTACTCAGATGATCCGGGAAGTAAAGATAAAGGCGGCTTATACAATCTTAACCGTACAGAAAAAACTACCGACCCTACTTTTTTATCCGCTGCTTTCCGGTTAAAAGAAGGGCAGGTATCACCGGTGATCAAATCTAAGTTCGGTTATCATATTATTCAAATGGTGAACAGGTCAGGTGATGACGCAACAGTTCGTCACATTCTTAAAATACCCCAGATTACTGATACAGAATCAACTGATGCGACAAAAAAACTCGATTCAATAAGATCCTATCTGACAGCTAGGACTATGCAGTTTGGTGAAGCGGTTTCCAGGTATTCTGAAGATGAAACATCTAAATTTACTGGTGGTATGAAGCAATGCGCCAATGGAACGTATTGTACTATTGATCAGCTGGACAAGGACCTTACGGTGATGCTCGACAAATTAAAAGTAGGCGAATTTTCAAAACCGGTTTCATTTACAGATGAAAGAGGTAAAAAGGGTGTAAGGATTGTTTACCTGAAAAGCCGCTCGGAACCACACAGGGAAAATTTAAAAGATGATTACAACAGAGTAGCCAGTCGCGCTATAGAAGAAAAAAAATACGATGCAATAGAAAAATGGTTTGGCTCTAAAATCTCAACTTATTATATAATGATTGATAACGAAGCAAAAAGCTGTAGTCAATTGGGAAAATGGTTTGCAAATGCTGCGAAAGATTAATAAGGGTTAACTCTTAAAAATTTAAAAAAAAACAAAGGTTCTAATTTTTAGAGCCTTTATTTTTTTATCTTCAGCTATAGGCTAGTGTTATTTTAAGCATAAAAGTTTGTATTGAATACTATCAGCCGCCAGCTATCATGAAGAATACATTTTGCAATGATGTTGACGGCTGATAGCTATAATAAACAATCAATTGGCACTTCAACAGATAAAAAGATTGCCCATCTCATATAACAGTACTAATAATAGATATTGAATATAGAACGGCTCTTAATGAGTGTAACCGGTTCTATAATCATACGCAGTTAATAACAAATCAATTTTATATATTATAAAATTGATTCTGTAACTTGAATGAAGTGATCAGAAAAATAAATGCTTTATTTTTTATAATAACCATGTACCTACTCAATAAATGTAACTTTTTAACGTATTAATGGTAAGATATTATTATGGTAAAGAGATAAGGTAAACAGCAATACCTGCTCCTCTTCTGATAACTTCAAATTTCCCCGTACTCAACGAATACTATTCCTCTATAATTGGATGAGAGATTGCAACCATTTAGAATCTAAAATTTACAATTTAAAATCTAAAACCATGGATAAAATCACTATTTTAATTGCTGATGACCACAAACTGATCCGGGAAACCTGGAGTTACATTCTTAACAGCGATCCCCGTTTTCATGTTGTTGCAGAATGCGGCGATGCTGAAGAAGCTGTAGAAGTGGCTAAAAATAAAAGGCCTAATATAATTCTTATGGACATCAACATGGCCCCTTTCTCGGGATTTGAAGCCACGGAAAAAATACGAAAATTTTCACCGGGTTCAAAGATCATAGGCGTTTCCATGCACTCTCAGCCTGCTTATGCAAAAAAGATGTTACAAATGGGTGCGAAAGGCTATGTTACAAAAAACTCCTCAAAAGAAGAAATGATCAAAGCAATTATGGAGGTTCACAGGGGAAACAAATTTATTTGTGAAGAAATAAAAAATATTATTTCTGACCAGTTACTAACAGACCAGCCAGACTCTCCAAACATTAATTCTTTAACTGAAAGAGAAATCCAGATCATCAATTATATCAAAGAAGGATCTTCATCAAAAGAAATTGCTACTTCTTTAAATATCTCGCTTAAAACAGTGGAGGTGCACAGGCATAATATTCTAAAGAAATTAAAGCTGAAGAATTCTGCGTCGCTGGTTAATTTTATAAACAGCTCGGCTTCCTACTTATAGATTATGCTGCGATCGGAGATAAATTTAAGAAGCGGTGCCATGCACAGTTAATGATTGTATAAGCGTAAACACTGTGCTTAAGTAAGGGAATCACTCTATAAAAAAAACAAATGATTAATTAAATACTTTAAGGTATAATAAACATCACATGTTTACGTATAATAAGTATTCAATTTCAGTGAAAAATTTAAACCAATATCCTGGAAGAATCGAGTAAAATCCAATTCTGAAAAACCAATTATTCTATTGAAAAACCACCCCCCTAGATCCTATGAAGACTACGGGGGTTTTTTTATACCTTTTACTGGATTGCCATAATTTCTCTCAGATAGTTGCAAGCAGTAAGTATAAACTTATACATAATCATAAAAAATTCGATTAAGGTGGAACAATGATATGGCTTAATTTTTTTTAGATTGATTATTCAGTGCATCTTACACTTAAGTATTTATACCAGATGAAAATTATATCCATTTCATGAAAAATCAGATCAATTATTCATGGAAAACCAATATCAAGATCCAGAATTCCTATTAAAATTCCAATCTTGTACCGAAAAATATCCCCTTTGTCATTTGAGCCACAGGGGGTTTTTTTTTGAGTTGTTGCCAACAACACTATTTAACCTCTGTTTACTTTCATTGACTTTTTTTGCGAATTCACCGTACCTTGCGCCCTAATTTTAGTCATGAGCGATGCAATAAAACACGAATGCGGATTAGCCTTCATTCGTTTACGTAAACCTTTCTCTTACTATCTTCAACAATACGGTACTGTATTATATGGCCTGAACAAACTTTACCTGCTTATGGAGAAGCAGC
Source organism: uncultured Flavihumibacter sp. (assembly GCA_964237295.1). Taxonomy (GTDB): domain Bacteria; phylum Bacteroidota; class Bacteroidia; order Chitinophagales; family Chitinophagaceae; genus JADCRZ01. The sequence continues at coordinate 4,873 of CAXSIE010000149.1, forward strand.
ACAATCGTGGTCAGGATGGTGCAGGAGTAGCTACGGTAAAGCTTAATACAGAACCAGGTTATCCATTCATGCATCGCATCAGGAGTAATGTTAGTCAATCTATAGCCGAGCTTTTCCGGCAGATATCTGAAGAAGTTCTTGAACTGGAGAAATACCAGCCGGATATCAGAAAGCATCCCGGCCTCATGAAGGGCCATATCCGTTTTTTAGGTGAATCTTTATTGGGTCATTTAAGATATGGAACGCAGGGAAGAAACAATGTAGATTTCTGTCATCCATTTATCAAGCGGGATATCATTCCTGCAAGGAACCTTGCCTTAGCCGGTAACTTTAACCTTGTTAATGTTGAAGAGCTTTTCGCCCTGGTAAATATAGAGCCCGGCGAATTTCAGCGCCAGAGCGATCTGGCAGCTATGCTGGAAGTGCTTCATAATTTTTTAGTGAAAGAAGATGAGCAAAACCCGGGAAATCTGGATCTGCCTGCCGTACTTCAAAAATCTTTCAAATTATTCGATGGTGGTTATCATGTAAGTGGATTGCTGGGCAATGGCGATAGCTTTGTAATACGTGATCCTCATGGCATCCGGCCATCTTATTATTATGTAAATGACGACCTTATTGTGGCTGCTTCAGAACGGGCAGCTATAAGAACAGCTTTCAATGTGGGCGAGAATGAAGTAAAAGAGCTAATGCCGGCACATGCCCTCATAGTAAGGGCTAATGGTGATTATAGCATAGATCAGATCCTGGAACCAAAAGAGCGGCGTGCCTGCAGCTTCGAACGCATCTATTTCTCCCGGGGAAATGATGAAAAAATTTATAAAGAAAGATCAAAGCTTGGCTATAATCTTAGTGAAGCCGTACTAAAAGCAGTTAATTACGATCTGAAAAACACTATTTTTTCATTCATTCCAAATACTGCTGAAGTAGCATTTTTAGGTTTGATAAAAGGTATGGAAGATTATTTAAACCAGATCAAAATTCAACGCATCCTTGGCTGGAACAAAGATTTTAGTGATGAAAAGCTGGCTGAAATGATTAACCGTCATATCCGCATAGAAAAAATTGCCATTAAAGATGTAAAAATGCGGACATTTATTACAGCCGATACCGGTCGTAATGAAATGGTGCAGCACGTTTATGATATTACTTATGGAACCGTTAAAAAAGGCGTAGATACACTTGTGGTAATAGATGACTCTATTGTAAGGGGAACTACTCTAAGAGAAAGTATTGTAAGGATGTTATCAAGACTGGAGCCAAAAAAAATCATCATCGTTTCATCGGCTCCGCAAATTCGTTATCCTGATTGTTATGGGATAGACATGAGCAAACTGGGCGATTTTATTGCCTTCCGCGCAGCGATGGAATTGCTAAAGCAGAGAGAACAGGAATGTTTATTAACCGAATTATATGATCGCTGTAAAGAGCTGGCGAGAACCAGCCAGTTACATACCGAAAATGTGGTAAGGCAGGTATATAAACCTTTTACAACGCAGGAGATTTCCGATACAATCGCAGCGTTGATTACACCGGAAGATACCAACCTTTCCATACAGGTTATTTATCAAACCATCGAGTCGCTTCATGATTCATGTCCTACAAATACAGGCGATTGGTACTTTACGGGCAACTATCCTACTCCAGGTGGCAACAAAGTGGTAAACAAGGCTTTTATGAACTACATGGAAGGTAAAAATGTAAGAGGCTAT
>CAXSIE010000149.1:6630-8506 GCA_964237295.1 uncultured Flavihumibacter sp.
CAGGGAGAAACACGGTTTTCAAGTTACTTAGCACTGTGTTTCTCCCTGCCGTGGTTCATTCCTTATACCCCATACATCATATTCCATACCCCATACCTCATACCTAATAAAATATGAAATTTTTAATCATAATAAGACACGCGAAAAGCAGTTGGGAAAACATAACTGATGATTTCAACCGCCCGCTGAATGAACGTGGCAAAAATGATGCACCTGAAATGGCTAAAAGGCTCATCAGGGAAAAAGTAAGTATTGATACTTTTATTTCAAGTCCGGCTAAAAGAGCAAAGAAAACAGCCCAGTTGTTTATTCAGGAATTTCAACGCAGCAAAGATGAGATCATTTTTATTTCTGAATTATATAACGCATTAACACCGGTTTTTTATAAGATAACCGCAGGTTTGGATACAGCATACAATACAGTCGCCATTTTTGCACACAATCCCGGTATAACAGATTTTGCTAATTCCCTTACTTCATTTAAAATAGATGATATGCCTACCTGCGGAATCTTTGCTGTTAAAATACATGCTGAAACCTGGATAGATTTTGAAACAGCACATAAAGAATTCTGGTTTTTCAACTATCCTAAATTCAAAAGCTGAAGTTACTTCAATTGCGGTTTAATTAATGAAGGTTACTTATTAAATCGGTAACCACTTTTTTATACTGATCATTTCCCGGATGTTTAAAAAATTTAAAATCATAAGATGCCGCTTCATTGATGGCCGTATTCAGGTTAAACTTACTTTGCTTATAACTTAAGCAAAATCTTTTGGAGGAAAGATTTTCAGCAAGATATTCCTGTTCAGACTGACCCGGAGTAGGAACAAAAATGCATTTTTTCCATAATCCTATCAAATCCATTACGGTACTGTAACCCGAACGGCTGATTATGAAAGTTGCATCATTTATGTATTGATTAAGTGCAGCAGCAGGCAAATGGTTATATATAGAAAGGTTCTCCTGATCATTAACCAGCGATTCTGCTTCACCCGGCAAACCTCTGATCAGCACAGACGATTCCTTGTAAGCAGGCAGTCCGGCTAATAATATCTTCTCAAAGATACTACGTTGCGGCTCAGGTCCTGAAAGGATCAGTAACAACCGGATCCTTTTTGGAAATGGACCTTCCTGAACAATGCGGGATAACCTGCCCAGATATTTTACAGGGATCGAAGGCATTATATCAGGATGAGAAAGTTTGCCTCCCATATTATAAGCATCTTCAAAATCCGGAACCCAACATTCAGTGAATCTACTGATAAAGCGATAATTCAGATTACGCAAAAGGCTTTCAAAAATTCTCCCGAACGGAGTTTTAATAGTAAGCTGATGGGTGATAAAAATTGAAGTGACTTTTTTGCTGAGAAATCCATAACGATTGTCAGAAATGATAACATCTATATTATTGTTGAGCAAAAAATTTTGCAGCCACCTCCTTTCCTGATTGATTGAGATCAAAATTTTTGGAATTTGCCCTAAAATTTTTATGAGGGTCTTTACCCTATTAGTGCTAAATATAATCCTGTAGCCAGGCAATTTCACAAACTTCAGCGTTGGAAATTCAGCTTGCAAAAGCGATTGTTGACTGCCCTCAGCAGCAACAATTACCTCACAACCTATTGATTGTAAATATTTTATAATAGGTACACATCTTGTTGCATGTCCGAGCCCCCAGTCAAGCGGGGCAATGAGGAATTTAATACCTTTCCCAGGTTGAATGTTAAATTTTTCAATTAAAATCAAATGTTCTATTAATTTTGTATTAAAATAGCTAATTTAGAGAACCCAATTTGTGAAAATGAAAGTTTCGAAGTTATTTTTTTTGTTTTTTTTTATTAGTGTTGCCTTAATTAGTTGTAGTAGCAGTGGC
>CAXSIE010000149.1:8516-10534 GCA_964237295.1 uncultured Flavihumibacter sp.
GATTTTCGGGATATTAAAAGGACTTAGTTAATGAAATCTAGAAATCGCGATTTGCTTGTACTGTTGAAAGACGAGTTCAGAAATGAACAAGCCATTGAAAATGAATTGGAAAAGCTGAACGAGCTGCTTCATTTTATAGAAACAGTTGATAATTATTGTATAGCTTATGAAATTATTGATATAAATAAGTATAAAATTTATCATCAGCGAAAGAAAATCATCCAGGTTATTAACCAGGAAAAATTAAAACCATTTCAATTTATCTGCAATAAAAACTGATCCTTACTTTTAGTACATCCTTTAAGTCAATTTTTTAAGGGCTTCTCTTAATTTGCTGATCATCTCCTCAATTTCTTCTTTTTTACTTGTTCCTACGCTCAGGCGGTACCAACTTGAATTACGCGGTGTTCCAAATGCATAAAAAGGAACCAGTGCCAGTTGAGCTTCATTTAAAATATAACTAGTTACGTCTTCCTGGTTTTCTATCAATTTACCTTCCTGTGTAATTTTATTAACAAGGTCTATCTGCACTGTAAGGTAAATGGCTGCCTGCGGAGCAATGGCATTAACAGGATAGCCTGCTGTTTTTAGCTGCATAAATCCTTCATAAATACGGTTAAGCCTTTCTTCTATCTCACTTTTAAAATGCAAAAGGTATTTTGCAATGTTTTCCTTTTGCAGTAGAAACCGCGCGACAGCTTTCTGTTCTGCCATAGGTGCCCAGGTTCCCAGGTGGGTTAACATCGACTTCATTTTATCAATTACGGTAGCAGGTCCTAATGCCCACCCTACTCTTACTCCGGTAGCCGCAAATACTTTACTGATCGCATCTACAAAAATGGTATATGCACGCATTTCCGGACGAAGGCTTACCGGATTATAATGCTTTATTGCTCCATAAGTCAAATGCCAGTACATTTGATCATACATTACATAAAGCTTCTTTTCCCCGACAGCACGGCTATTGTTCTCTTCAATCACCATGTCACAGATACGTTCCAGTTCTTCTTTACTGAAAGTAGTACCCGTTGGGTTCTGTGGCGAACAAAGCGCCAGTAAATTTGCCTCTTTTACATGAGGCCGGATATCATCGGCAACGGGCATAAAGTCATTTTCGAAACAGGTATCAACAACCACGTGCGTTCCTTCTACAAAATGAACATAATGATTATTATTCCATGACGGTACTGCATAAATAACCTTGTCCCCCTTATCACAAATAGCCCGGTATATAGCATATATCAACGGCCGTCCTCCTGAAGCCACCAGTATTTCATTAACGCTATAATCAAGCCCCTCCCAATCATTTACAAATTGTGAAATGGCATCCCTAAGGTCAAGATTGCCTTCTGCAGCAGGGTAACTGGTAAAATGCCGGCGGTATGCATCTATAATCTCGTTCTCCAACTCCTGAGGTATGGGAAATATCTCAGGGTCAAAATCACCAATAGTAAAATTGTATATTTTTTCTCCTTTCCGGATTTTTTCCCTGATCTCTCCGCCCAGCTTGACTATTTCAGAGCCGATAAGTGTTTCTGATAAATAAGAAAGTTTTAAATCTGACATGCAATAAAGTCTTAATTCTAAATTATCTTCACAAGTAGCAGCGTTCACTCACACATTCAAGCATATTTCACACTTTTCTAAATACTGCCGTTAAAGCAACCAACAATTTAAATCAAACGTTATCTTTTCTTTAATCTCCTTTTGCAGAAGTGGTTTGTAAATAAAATAACAGTACCTTTATTAATGTTTAAACATTAAAACATACAACATGAATATTACATCGTCTTTTTCAGTGCTCATTGTAAGCGCTGCCATTGCAGCCAGTTCTTTTATCCCACTTGCAACAGCCAAACATCCCGGTAAGCCATCAACGGAAGCTGTTGCGCTTCCTGCACCAACCGCATGGACCGTTGATAAAGCTCATTCCAATGTGAAATTTACTGTTACACATATGGTAGTATCAGAAGTAGGCGGCACTTTTAAAATTTTTGATGGCACCATGGAACATACAA
>CAXSIE010000150.1:0-10494 GCA_964237295.1 uncultured Flavihumibacter sp.
ATAACCGGCAACTGGGAAATTAAATTTACCGATGGAGGTCCGGCACTGCCTGCCGCGTCTGCTACTACAAAACCCGGTTCCTGGACGGAACTTCCGGGCGATGATGTTAAAAAATTTTCAGGCACAGCGCAGTACAGCATTTCTTTAAAGAAGCCTGCCGGTGGTTTTCCGGGATGGTTGCTGAACCTGGGCAACGTTCAGGAGAGTGCGGAAGTTTTGCTGAACGGTAAAAAGCTGGCAACGCTGGTTGGTCCGGTGTACCAGGTGGTGATTCCTGCTTCTTTGTTAAAGATGGATAACCTGTTACAGGTGAATGTTACGAATGGAATGGCCAACCGGATAGCCGATCTCGATAAGCGCGGTGTAGAATGGAAGAAGTTTTATAATATCAATTTCCCCTCGCGGCTGGCCGAGAACCGGGATGCTAACGGTCTTTTTACAGCATCTAAATGGAAGCCCAGGCCTTCAGGATTGCTGGGGCCAGTGACATTGACGCCGCTTAAGTAGTTTTTTTAACACAGAGAACAGCCGGAGGAGGAAACGCAGAGCACAGAGGGTTTCTCTGTGCTCTTTGCGTTTCCTCCTCCGGCTGTTCTCTGTGTTAAAAAAATCATTCAGTATATTTGCCCCATGCCCGAACAGATTATCGATAAGAAAATTTTTACCCTGATGCAGGTGATGCAAAGCATCAAAAAAACACTTGCCACCAGGTATACAACAGCCTTTTGGATTAAGGCGGAAATGAATAAACTGAATTACTATCCTCATTCAGGCCATTGTTATCCCGACCTTGTTGAAAAAGAAAATGGAAAACTGGTAGCGCAGGTCAGATCCGTGTTATGGAAGGACGACTACGTAAGAATCAGTCGTGCGTTTCAAGCCATTGTTAAGGAGCCCCTGAAAGACGGCATAAAAATCCTTTTTTGCGCCAGCATTACTTTCGACGCCTCGTATGGACTGAGCCTGCGTATAATAGATATTGATCCCGGATTTTCATTGGGAGACCTGGAACAGGAAAAAGCCCAGTCCATCGCAAAACTGAAACAGGAGGGTATTTATGGTAATAACAAATTATTCAGGCTGCCCCTGCTCCCGAAACGCATTGCTATTATTTCGGTGGATACCAGTAAAGGTTATGCTGATTTTATGAAAGTGATCGAAGGCAATCAATGGGGATACAGGTTCACCTTCAAACTTTTTCCTGCTTTATTACAGGGAGACAATGCCATCAACTCACTGATCAACCAGTTACAGCAAATAAAAAGTATTTACCAGCGGTTTGATGTTGTCGCCATCATTCGTGGCGGTGGAGGTGATGTTGGGTTATCGTGTTATAACAACTTCCGGCTGTCACAAGAAGTGGCCCTTTTTCCATTGCCTGTAATAACAGGGATAGGGCATTCTACCAATGAAACCGTTGTGGAAATGCTGGCTTTTGAAAATGCTATTACACCTACAAAACTGGCGGAGTTTCTGATTCAGAAATTTCATAATTATTCGGTTCCGCTGCACCGGGCGGAGGAAAATCTTGTAAGGATCTCAAGGAAAATATTAAAGGATGAGCAATTGAAATTGTATACTACAACCCGGTATTTTCGTTCGGTTACCGGTAACGTGCTTATTACTGGTAATAACACTGTGCTGAACCTGCGTAATGCATTGATGCAACAGTCGGCATTTCTTTTTAAAAGTCAGATGAATGATTTAATTAGTCTGGAAAGAACCGTTAAGAACCTGAGTCCTGAAAATGTTTTGAAGCGGGGCTACAGCATTACCTTATTGAATGGTAAGGCTGTAAAAACTTATCATGAGGTTAAAGAAGGAGACCGGTTAGAGACATTGGTTATAGACGGAGTGATACAAAGCAATGTAAACACCCTATCAAAATCAGCAGCATCATGAGTGAAGCGCCGAACTATACAGAGGCCTTTAAAGAATTACAGGAAATTGTGTTAGAAATTGAGTCAGGTGAAATTTCTGTTGATGAGCTTTCTCAAAAAGTAAAGAGAGCGGCGATGCTGATAAAAATCTGTAAAGCAAAGCTTACTTCTACGGAGGAAGATGTTGAGGAGATCTTAAAGGGTTTGGAGGAGTAGGTGTTAGCTGTGTGGTTTAAGTCCGAAGGTTAATATGATTGCATAATATAATTCAGTCAATACCTCATACCTCACTCCAGAACTTCATACCCGATCGGCTTAAACGAATAATTGTTAGACATCTCTGCAGAGCATGCGGTGAGTCCAACGATTAGGTCCATTTTCGCTTCTAACAGTATATGGTCACCAGCTTTGCTTTTGGGAGGAAGCACAGAAACCTTTCCGGTTTCACCATCTACAGTAACATTCATAAATATGTTAAAGCTAACAGGAATCTGATCCGGTGTAATTCCATATTTTTCAAGTGCAGCGCTAAGATTACCAAAGCAACCTCTGTGCGGTTGTGTATGACCGTAAATGATACGGAACGTATCTGCACTGCAGGGAGTTAATAAGAAGTCATGCCTGCCAACGGTATCTTCAGTAATATCAAACATAATATTACTACGGTTTGAATAAAATGGATGACCGGCTGTAAGAAAAATTGTTTCAGCATAATCTATAGTCCTTCCTGATGAAAGGTACTCTGAAGTATCATCCAGGTTAAAGCAGATAAAATCCGATACCTGCTCTCCTTCCATATCAACTACCCTTAAACGCTGGCCTTTCTTTAAAATAAAAGAAACACCGCTACGAGGAGGAATTATCTTTAGTAAATTCATGATTAGTATTTAAAGGGCATTGCCATGAAGCATCGTATTTCCTTCCGCTATACTGGTATACTTCAGAAGATTTTCCAAAATCTTCCAGCATAGGATTTATGGAACCGGAAAAAGCAATATCGCGTTTTCTTACAATATTTTTCATCTTATCATAATTATTGTTTGCCCGCAAACTTTCGAACTGTGCATGCGGGTTAAAAGCCAGCGTGGGGTATTTAAACCTTCTTGCAGGCCTGCTGCTGCAAGGGTGCAACCCTATAATAAAGAAAGCTTCTTCTTTAAGGCTGAAGCTGAATTTAGCAGATAAGGGATCCTTATCAACTCTTTTATCGTGTTGGTAATGCTGAGCGTCTATGTCAGCCAATGTTTGAAGCCTTTTCCACAATAAAGCTTCAAATATATCTTCATCAATTGTTTGGGGACCTTTAAAAATTATGGATGCACTGTGGAAAAGGTTGGCGGAACTTCTGTAACCATCTATGAAATCGTATAAAAAATTCAGAATTGAGTTGTCATCTTTCGGACAAGCCATATGGTCTGCTACCATACATGTTACCTGGTGCCTTGAAATAGCGGCTTTTGCTGCAACACAGGGAAAGTCTCTTGAATTTATATAATCTTTGTATTGGTCAATAATATATTGATCGGAAATATTTATCATATGGGTAGCTTCGATTGATACAGAAGATTACAAATTGAATGCCGCTGCATTGCTACCTGATAAAGTTATCCTGATAATAAAATAAACAACACGTAACTCAGGGAAGAACTTCAAAGAAGGAAGTAAAGAAATATAAAAACAAAAGCTGTTAGTGTGTAGATATAATTGCCTGTTATGAGAAAATCAGGTTCGTTGTTTTATAAAAATTAAAATAAAAAATAATCAACAAAAACTGGCAGCAGACATTTACTACAAAACAAATAACTTGTTGTTTAACATTACCGTTTAATACCCGAATAAACATTCACAGGATATGTGAATAAGATGTGGATTAAAAAATATTTCAGAGTGAACATTTTAAAATTACCAATTATAAATTTTATGTGAACTATAATATCACTATTATAATTGTGACTGCGAATCTAGTCTCTCCAATAGTTTGAAATGTTTTTTAGCATCACTCAAAAATTTAAGTCCTTTATTAAAACCCCAGTATTTAATTCCTCTTGCATGATTGTACCGGGAAATTTTATATAATACATTCCAGTGCTTGAGGATAATTTTATAAGCCTGGAATAAATTGTTGCCATTGCCATAAACATGATGTGGCTCTGCGCCGCTTCCGTTAAATTCAAGAATAGAATAATTTTTTCCTCCTTTAAGATCTTCAATAGACGCGCACTTTATATCGTACCTGCCATAAAAAAAATACTTTGAATAATGACTAAGGTCATCAAATAATTTTACTAATTTTTCATCTTTTTCATGAGCCAGGCTCACCATTTTTCCACCACGGCTTAAATTCAATGCATAGGATAAAGGATAAACTTCTCCCTGAGGAATGATATCATGTAATCTGATTTCATGTTTGGATTTCATTTCTTCCAGCATAAATCGCACACGCGGATAGGCAAGTATCAATTCCAATAAACTTGATTTGCCATCGCCGGTAACCTGCATTATTTCTTTCTTAAGAAAACCTGATACAGTGCCCTTTAGTTCATTGGGGAACCTGTAATAAAATACGCTTACTTCTATAGGATATGTGATCAGATCCTGTATAATGTAATCGGTCGGCATTTTATTATGATATAAGCGAAATTCTTCAGCATTGTTTATCTGCCTGAACAAAAATCCCTTCATGCCTACATCGGGCTTTACCGCAAATGGATAATTGAATTTGTTTTCCCTCGCCTGCTTTTCCACTTCATTAAAAGATAAGGCATAAGAAATGTAGATACTGCGGGGGTAGCTGCCGGTGGGTAACTGGTCATACATTTCTTTTTTGCTTTCGCCTTCAAATCCACCGAATGTCAGGGTAGGGTTGGATGGAGTGAAGAACCAGAAAGATCCTGACCGGATGCAATACCAAAGCCATGCGGGGCTTATAGGAATATACTTTAAAATAAAAGGCCAGGTCTCCCAATGCGTTATACGAAATAAAAAATTTTTCAACTTCATGGATGGCAAAAGTAATCAGGTTTTACTTACCGGCAACACTTCCATTCATGCGCGGTAAGTTCTTATATTATTGATTTCATTCGCGTTGCTTAAAGATATAAGTTTAATATTATAAAGATAATTAACAAATAAAAAGATAACAGTTGATCACGAAACATTTAAAAATTAACAGGCTATAAAGGTTAAGGATTTAAGCTGTAATGATAAATATAACAAGAAGGAATAACTGAACAGGGAACTTTTATATGGTTTTTAATTTGCAATGGGATATGCCTGAACGTGAGTCCGGTAAAATAAATCAGGTAATTAAAACTTTTCCAAAGCTCGTTTTAATATCGGCCATTACTCCACCTGGGCATTCAAGCGTTGCAATTGTAGTTCCTTAAGTTTGAACATTTTTTTTAACGCAGAGAACAGCCGGAGGAGGAACACAGAGGTCGCAGAGGAATTTCTCTGTGCCCTCTGTGTTCCTCCTCCGGCTGTTCTCTGCGTTAAAAAAACACTTCAACTAGACACGTCATCTCATAATTAGCTTAACATTATCTACCAGCTATCAATTTGATTGCATTAATATTAATACAAATTACCCTTACTTAAATTCTGAGTCACATGTCATAACTTGTGACTCATAAATTTTAAAATCTTTTTATCGCTGAAGCTGATATTCAATTATACTATGAAACACTTAATGTTAACGACCGCTATATTGTTACTCGTATGCTGTTCCGCCCGAACACAAACGGATTATCTGGGCTCAAGGAAATTCGCCGGTCATCCGCGGATATTATTATTAAAAGGCGAGGAAGCCAATATCAAACAAACCATCGCCGCCGATCCTGTCTGGAAAAAAATGAACCAGGCCATCATGAATGAATCCGATGTTATGTTACAACAGGCCCCATCTCAAAGGATTAAAATCGGGAAAAGATTGCTTGATAAATCAAGGGAAAGCTTGCGAAGGATTTTTTACCTTTCTTATGCCTGGAGGATGACGCATGAGGATAAATACCTGAAGAGGGCCGAACAGGAATTACTGGGCGTTTCGGCTTTTACCGACTGGAATCCTACTCATTTCCTTGATGTAGCTGAAATGACGATGGCAGTTTCCATCGGTTATGACTGGCTGTATTCAGGCTTGCCGGAGCAATCCCGCGCTGTCATTAAAGAAGCAATTCTAAAGAAAGGTATTGAACCTTCTTTGGATTCGCAGTATAATGGCTGGCTTAAAGCGAACCATAACTGGAACCAGGTTTGTAATGCAGGCATGGCTTATGGAGCGATGGCTATCTATGAAGACAAGCCGGAGCTTGCCAGGACCATTATCAACCGCTCCATCGCCTCCATTGATATCCCTATGAAAGAATACGGCCCTGATGGTAACTATACGGAAGGTTACGGATATTGGGGTTATGGAACAACCTTCAATGTATTGTTCATCAGCGCGCTGGATAAATTATTCGGTGAAAATTTCGGCCTTACGGAAAAGCCCGGCTTCCTGAAAACAGCCGGCTTTATGGAAAACATGACCGGTGCAACCGGCATCCCTTTTAATTTTTTTGATTCCGGAACGGGAGGTGAACTGAATTCAGCCATGTTCTGGTTTGCCAATAAACTCAAGGACCCCTCTTTGTTGTGGGTGGAAAAAAACAGGATTATGAACGATGAAGCAAGGAAACAGGTAAAAGACCGGGTGCTTCCATCTATCATGATCTGGAGCGCAGGGATAGGGGTAAGCAGCATGCAGCCACCGAAGGATATGATGTGGGTTGGAAGGGGAAGAAATCCTGTAGCGATGATGAGAACATCCTGGACGGATACCACCGCTATCTATGTAGGTTTTAAAGGCGGATCACCCTCATTGAACCATGGCCATATGGATGGAGGGTCTTTTGTAATGGATGCGGATGGGGTAAGATGGGCAATGGATTTCGGCACACAAAGTTATGAATCATTAGAATCAAAAGGGGTAGACTTATGGAATATGAAGCAGAATTCCCAACGCTGGCAGGTAATGCGGTATACCAATGCTTCGCACAATACATTAACGGTAAATAAGGAGCTGCAACAGGTGTCGGGCCATGCTCCCTTCAAAAGTTTTTCCAGGTTACCTGCATTTATGAATGCCACCTGCGACCTTTCAACCCTATATAGTACTTCGCTATCAAAAGCCCATAGGGGTGTAGCCATTATTAACAGGAAATATGTGATGGTAAGAGATGAAATCGAAACTGCTGCTACAGAAACCATCATCCGGTGGAATATGCTAACTGCCGCAAATGTTAGTATAACGGGAAGTAATAAGGCAGAACTGACGAAGAACGGTAAAAAGCTTATTTTAGAGGTTCAGGAACCGGCAACAGTAACGATGAAAACATGGTCTACCCAGCCGGCGCATGAGTATGATGCGGCCAATCCGGGTACAATAATGGTTGGGTTTGAAGTGAAAATTCCAGCAAATACAAAGTCGGCGCTAACGGTACTGCTTATACCGGCGGCTTCTGCAGGCATGCAGGCGCCAAAAGTTCAGCCATTACAGCAATGGCCGCATGATTCGGGCTGGTAGGTCTGAATTTGTATTCAAGGAATTTGTGGATTTGAGAATAGAAAGGAAGCCGTTCAAAACAGGCAAAACAACCATCATGAAAATAACCGGCCTCCGCATACATTCCATCGCTATAGCCGATCCGCCTTTAAGAAGTTCTTACGGCCTGCATGCGCCCTATGCTTTGCGCACTATCATAGAACTGGAAAGCGACGATGGTATCATCGGTATTAACGAAACTTATGGTGGTGAAATTCCTGCGGCCGCGCTGCTTCAGATAAAGCATAAACTTATCGGCGCCGATCCCTTCCGCATCACAGGAACCCTCAACCCGCAAATGAAACATGGCCGCAATGGCCAGGACGGTTCGCAGACCTATCTTGTGCCGGGCGAAAATCCCCTGGATGAAACCAGCAGAACTTATGCTGCCATTGAAGTGGCCTGCCTGGATCTTAACATGCCGGCGGAGGCGGCGAGGGAAATGACCTTCGTGAGGATGAATACGGGGAAGCGCTGTTACCCGAAGGAATAGTAGCGCAGGTAAAAAAAATGATTGCAAAGTATGGATTCGGCTCGGTTAAATTCAAGGCCGGCGTATTAGAGCCTGAACTGGAAATTGAAACCATTAAACTGCTTTACAAAGAGTTTGGCTGTAATGTGCCTTTACGTATTGATCCTAACGCTGCATGGACGGTTGACACTTCGGTAAAGGTGGGAGAGGCCCTTGCCCTGGAACTATCGGGCGGTGGTTACCTGGAGGACCCTACCGCAGGTATCAAAGGGATGGCCGAGGTAAGGAAACGATTGCTGGCAAAGGGCATCGATGTTCCGCTGGCAAGCAATGTTGCGGTTACTTCTTTCAGCGATATACCACCATCTGTAGCCGAGGATGCCGTACAGATCATACTCTGCGATCATCATTACTGGGGCGGTATGCGGCAGGTGCAGCATCTTGCAAAACTTGCGGAGACTTTTAACATCGGACTCTCCATGCATTCTAACAGCCACCTGGGAATTTCATTGATGGCAATGGCCCATGTAGCGGCTGCTACGCCGCATCTTACCTATGCCTGCGATACGCATTATCCCTGGCAATCTGAAACAGATGAAGTAGTTGCCGGTGGTAAAGTGCCAATCAAAGATGGCTTTGTTACCATTACTGATAAGTCCGGACTCGGTGTTGAATTAGATTACGACCAGTTGGAAAGAGGGAAAGAGAGATACCGGCAGGTTCCCTATCGCAAAAGAGATGATGAAGCCGAAATGCGCAAACATGTAGATTCGGAATGGAAGAGAAAGCTGCCCAGATGGTAGGTGTTATCAACGTTGAACCAAACTGAAAATAATGAATTTTAAACAAAGAACTTTATCCGGAGAAGCGGTGCATGGCTCCTGGGTAAACCTGGGATCATTAGTATCGGCTGAAATAATGGGCATGGCAGGATTTGACTGGCTGTTGATAGACCTGGAACATGGCGCCGGCAACGACACCACGATGTACCAGCAACTGCAGGTACTGGAAAGCACTGATGCAATACCGGTGGTTCGCACAGAGGAGCTTTCAAAACCCAAAGTGCAACGAATACTGGATGCCGGTGCAAAAGGAATCATGTTTCCCCAGATACAAAATAAAGAGGAGGCTGCACTTGCCGTAAGTATGATGTATTACCCTCCGGCAGGAATCCGGGGAATGGCCAAGATGGTACGGGCTACCGGCTTCGGGAAGAACGCTGATGAATACATTGCCAAACTGGATCAACATCTTGTGTGCGTTATACAGATCGAAAACATCAATGCTGTTAAAGAGATTGATGCCATTGCAGCAATCCCCGGTGTGGACGTATTGTTTGTAGGTCCCTCTGATCTTTCACTTGCCCTGGGCATTTTCGGACAGTTTAATCATCCTGCATATCAGCCATGCAGGATGTAAGCCGGGCCGCTAAAAAATACGGCAAGGCCGCCGGTGTTTTGTTGCAGCGTATAGACGAGTATGACATGTATTACCAGCTTGGTTTCCGCTTTTTGGCCTGCGGTTCCGATGGTTCTTTTGTAGCAAGATCGGCCGAGGCGCTGGTGAAACAGATGAAGGAAAGTAACTTTTCCTGAACCACGCAGGCAGGGAGGTACGGAGTTTTTTTGGGCCACTAAGGCACGGAGTTTTTTTGGGCCACTAAGGCACGGAGGCACAAAGGAAAGGAAGAGATGACTGTACCCTAATTTCTCATCAATTCTTTTGTGCCTTCTATCTCTTTATCCCTTTTAATTCCTTCTTGTCTTTGTGCCTTCGTGGCCCAAAAAAAACTCCGTGCCTCCCTGGTTCTAAAAACCACCCTCGAACTTTTTAAAGATACTCGTTGCAATATGCCCTCCGAAACCAAAGGTGTTGCTCATGGCGCAGTTCACTGTTTTGCTTTGTGAACTGCCCAGCGTTAAATTAAATTTTCCGGCAAACTGCGGTTCCACCTCATCTGTATTAATAGTAGGGGGGATGATACCTTCCATGATTGCTTTGATACAGGCGATGGCTTCTACAGCGCCGGCCGCACCGAGTAAGTGGCCTGTCATGGATTTTGTAGCGCTGATATGCAGTTTTGAATCCAGTCCGAATACTTTTTCAACGGCGCACAATTCGCTAAGATCTCCCATGGGAGTAGAAGTGGCGTGCACATTAAGGTAATCAATGTCACCTGGTTCCATCTCCGCTTCAGACAGCGCTTCCATCATTCCAAGATAGGCCCCTTCTCCTTCAGGATGCGTTCCCGTTAGGTGATAAGCATCTGCCGACATGCCGCCGCCAACAACTTCTCCCCATATAGGTGCGCCTCTTTTAACAGCATGATCATAACTTTCGAGGATCAAAGCCCCGGCTCCTTCACCCATAACAAAACCATCTCTTTTAATATCGAATGGCCTTGAGGCTGATGATGGAAAATCATTCTGAACAGACAAGGCCTTTGCCGCGTTAAAACCTCCAATGCCACTTTCAGAAATAGCGGCTTCGGAGCCACCGGTAATTACCATGTCCGCCTTGCCCCAGCGAACATAATTAAATGCTTCAATGATAGCTGTGTT
>CAXSIE010000151.1:0-2391 GCA_964237295.1 uncultured Flavihumibacter sp.
TTAGCCAGGTAATCATTAATGCCTTGCTGAAAGCATTTTTGTTTTTCACCTGCAAGTGCGTGAGCCGTCATCGCTATAATAGGCGTGTCAATCTGTAACGCTTCTCTTATTATACAAGTTGCTTCATAGCCGTCCATTTCGGGCATTTGTATGTCCATCAAAATCAGGTCGAATTTTTGTACGCGCAGCATCTCCACTGCTATACGGCCATTTACTGCAAGGGCACTTTCAAAACCATTATTTTGTAAAATGATGGAAGTGAGTTTTTGATTTAACGGCATATCCTCCACTATCAGAATATTCTTAACCGAAGTATACTGATCAGCCTGAAGTTTATCTTTGCCTGGTAAGCTGATTTTTTCAAGTGACTTGGTAAAAACGAGGGTAAAATAAAACTCCGTTCCCCTGCCTTCTTCACTTTTTACAACCAGTGATCCGCCCAGTAACGCTATCAGTTGTTTGGTAATGGAAAGTCCCAGACCTGAGCCTCCGAATTTTCTGGTAGTGTTGGAGTCTGCCTGTACGAACCTGTCAAATACGGTGTCAATTTTTTCAGGTGGTATGCCGATACCGGTATCTTTAATGGTAAAGCTTAATGAAGCCGTTTTTTCATCCTGCTGCCCGGTTATACAGCTTACATCTATCCTGCCTTCTTCGGTAAATTTTATAGCATTTTCAATCAGGTTCATCAGTATCTGTGTCAATCGCATCGGGTCGCCTGATACATTGAAATTGATGGATGAATCAATAAGAAGGGTAAATTTTAAACCTTTGTTTTTTGCTTTATTAAAAAACATCACCTGTACCGAGTGCAGCAGTTCAGCGATATTAAAAGGCACGTTTTCAATAATGAATTTGCCTGCGTCTATCTTTGAAAGATCAAGGATATTATTGATGATGGAAAGCAGGCTGCTGCCTGATGTGCTGATGGCATCCATATAATCTTTCTGTGCCGCATTCAGGTTCTTAATTCATGGCTTATGTTGGCCACAAAATCGGCTTTCGATTTGGCGGATGCTTCCGCTAATATTTTTGACTTTTGCATTTCTTCTTCCACTCTCTTCCTGTCAAAAAAGGTAGGCACTTCGTACTGTTCTTTTTTCTTGTATTTATTTTTACTGTTTTTATTAAATCTTTTAAGGTGTTCCTGTATTTTATGCGGTGGAGACATGATAAACGTACACTGCTCATCGCCTTTAGCAATACAGGAAACCTCTACAGCTGTTAAGGGAATTCCAAAACTTTCTTCGCACCACCCTGATGAATACCCGGAATTCATAATGCAGATGGGGGTTTCAGATCTTTTTCCGGACCGCACCCAGGAATCTGCTTCAAAAGAATAAGGGTGGTTATAAAGCAGGTAGAAGTTCTCGTCTGGTGTTGGAATACTTTCTGCGGATATATTAACGAAAGCCCATCCGGTATGGGCAAAAAGAACCGGACCTGCTGAAAGCCTGGATATAGGATCTGTCAGATTCATTTTGGCGTGAAAATTCTTCGCATCATTCATGCCTATGGTATGGGCTATATCAAACAGGAAATTTTTTCCGATGGCCAGGGCTTCCTGTTCACCGCGATCCGCATATAAATTCCTGACCGTATCTAAAAAATCTTTTGACAGTGCGGAAGCCCTGACAAGTATATAACGCTGATCGTTGATTTCAATAGTTCCTTTTGTGGGATCCATGTTCAGGTTACTGAAATAATTACGCACCGTTTGTTGTGCCATATCAAACACAGGCTTCATTTCAACCGGAACTATTACTGAGTCTCCTTGTGGCAGTGAACGAATATTCCTCCGTAGCAGGGCATTTTCTTTTTCAAGTTGATCTATCCTGTTTTGCAGGTAAGTTACCTCTTGCATATGGTTAGTTTCAATGAATACTACCTTCTTACTGCTGCCTTCCTTTTAATCATCATCAATGTCTTTATCCTTGACCTTTACAAAAGCGCTGCGGCGTGGGGCCGGCATTTCACTTTGCTCGCCTTTTATCGCTTTCCAGATGATGCGGCTGAACAGCATATCCGGAACCCGGTCTTCCTTACTTAAATCAATCTGGCTACTCAAAACGGCAGTTGCGTTATTTGCCGTATTCTTATCGTTAAGGTTAATATTAGCAGCCACCGATTTAAAAGAAGTAAGGTTTGCTTCCGGGGTAAAGCTGTTAAACATGGGTGTTGCCGCGGCATCATACTGGCTCATCGGCGGGAGTGCCAGTATCAGCTCCATTGTTCTAAGCATGGAAGAGGTGGAATACATTGTTTTATCAACAAACCCGCGTTTTACGAAACCTCCGGCAACATAAGCAGTGGTTCTATGCGCATCAACATGGTCGGGGCCATTCTGTGCATCGTCTTCAACAACAAAAACAACACTTTCCTTCCAGATAG
>CAXSIE010000151.1:2401-10437 GCA_964237295.1 uncultured Flavihumibacter sp.
AAGATGTTCGATGAATAACCCTACGGCCAGATCATTATCTGCGGCATGTGCAAAAGGCGTGGCGCTCCCGCGTTTTAACCCTTCCGTATGATCATTTCCGAATCGAAGGGTGTTCAATTGCGGCACGGCATTTTTTGAAAGAAGGGAATCGAATTCACGCTTCCACTGGTTGTAACGAACGGTATCCCTGACAGCCAGGTTCCATCCGGTATAATAAGGGCATAAATGATTTTTTAAAACCGGGATGTTCGGTTTGCCGCCATCGGCAAATTCGCCATAAGTACGGTAACTAACACCCGCACGCTGGGCGTAATCCCATATGAATCCATTTTTCGGATTGGCAATTTTAAGGTTCCCTTCACCCGGGTAAGAACCGCCACGGCCCCCGTAACTGGTTACCCAGTTCTTTTCCAGGAAATCCGTTGCATGTGCGGAGGTGCTCCAGTTATGGCCATCCGCGCTCACTTCGCCATCGGCATAAAAGTTATCCAGCAGTACAAATTCCCTTGCGAGTTTATGCAGGTTCGGCGTAATACGCTCACCAAATAATACCAGGCTGGTATCTCCGTTACCTTCAGCCATATCGCCAAGTACCTGGTCGTAGGTCCTGTTTTCTTTAATGATATAAAATACATGTTTAACAGGAGAAACATCACCCACCTTCATAGGAATAGGATTGCCTTTTTCCCCCTCCGCATTTGTTTCCCTGTCTTTAGTGTATGGAGTATTTTTATATACGGATGCCGAGTACACGGCTAAAGACGCTTCCCCCGGTTCATCAATAACAGACATGGTTCCTTTCATCAGTCCCCCGATATAACCACTGCGAACGGAACCGGAAGTGTCTCCAAGATGACGAACCACCAATTGATTACCCTTGTACGGATTAGGCCCGTCAGGATTGGGAAAAGAGGAGAACCCTTTGCCATTGGAAACGAATATTTTTTTGCCGATAACTTTTATATTGGTAGGATACCAGCCAACAGGAATGAACCCTTTAGACTTACTGCGGCCTGGTGAGGAAACATCAAATACAGCCAGGCAATTGTTATCGGCATTGGCCACATATAAAGTTTTTTCATTTTCCGACAATGCAAGTCCGTTTGAGGTGGAACCTTCCGGTGCATCAGGAAACATGGCAGCATTCAATACTTCCAGCACTTTACGCTTGTGGATATCGATGACGGAAACGCTGTTGTCGTTTGCATTGGCAACAAATAACAGGTTTCCTTTTTTATTTAGCAGCAATTCGTTAGGATTGTCACCTACCGCCACTTCGCCTGTAAATTTTTTTAACTTCGTATCATACACCATTACCTTGTCGCCACCCCAGGATGAAATGTATAATTCTTTTTGGTCGGGCGAGAGTAAGCAGGCATATCCTTCATTGCCGATCGGAAGCTGCTGGATGATACTTTTGCTGGTAAGGTTTACAACATACAGCATATTATTTTCTTTTGTAACAACATACAAAAGTTTCCTTTCATCATCAATCTGAATACCTGCGGGCGAAATTTTCTCCGGCCATTTTTTACCCAGGATAATGCTGTCTTTCAATTGCAGCTTGTTATTAACGATAGCATACTTAAAGATCCAGTTGTCATTTCCACCGGAAGCATACAAAAATTTTTCATCCTTACTAAAAACCAGGCCGTACCATGATTTAGGAATGATAACATCATTGAGCACCTTCTCCGTTTTAGGATCAATCAGCTGAAGGCTTTGAATGCTCTGGCCGTTATTGGTAACGGCCATGTATTTTTTTGTTGCGGAAACAGCAATGTTCAAAGGAAGATCGCCTAATGAAAAGGAACGCCCCGCAGGCGAAAGCTGCCAGCCGTTTGGAAGCCGGACCCTGTTCTTTGATAACCGGCTTTCAAGTGATGCAGTTGGTTTTTGTGCTATAGATATTAAAGCAATTAAACTGTAGATGGTATATATAGTGAATCTTTTCATATCTGAATGTTCAACTTTGAAATTAATTAAAAGAAATCCATTCCAATTTAAAAAAATTGTTATGTACTTATTTCGGATTAAGTTATTTGATAGAACAAAAGCATTGAGTACAACAATATTTCTTTTTTGTCGTTGAAATGGGATACGGAAATTTTATATTGACCTGCCGGAGCAGTTAAATATATTATTAGCCGGCCTCCTGGATGATTATGCTTAATCTGAATAGATATGAAAAACATACTCGTTGTATTCAACGAAAAAAATCAGCATACCTTACCTGAAGTTTTGAATATTGTTAAAGAATCTTCCTCAGGTTTGCATGGTATTTTTTTGAAACATAACAAGCTGTCTGCCGACTTTCAATATCCTTTTTTGAATGAACTTTGTCCATCGCGAAAATCACACGACGAAGATAAAAGCGAAAAACAAAAAAATGAGTGCTTACATCAAAGTATGGAAGTAGTAAAAAAAGCATGTGAGAAAGAAGGTATTACTTTTGAGGCTACTATTTACGAAAACCCATGCCTGGATCAGTTAATTGCACAGAGCGCTTCAGCTGATATGCTTTTGTTAGACGCTTCACTTAACCTCAAAGAATATTTTATCTCGTCTGTCAATGTGTGCTTAAAGGATATTCTGATTAATTTATGCTGCCCTGTAAAATTTTTCCAGTCCAGGATCAAGTGCCAGATTGAGTAAGAAAGGAAGTAGCTAAACTTGTAGGTTTTTTTTTAACCACGGAGGAAACGCCGGCATTTCCTCCGTGGTTAAAAAAAAATCCTGAAGGCCGATGATTACTGTGGTACAGGTTTGCCTTCTTCAGCAGAGGGATCAGCATCTACACTTTTACCTTTCAGGTCCTCAGGTGTTACCTGTTCGTATTTGCCCCTTTCTTCACCAGGTGCCTTATCATTATCCTGCTTGTCGCTGTTGTTTCCCGGCTCTTTGCTGATATCTTCTTTTTCTTGGTTGATTGTGTTCATAGCTTATATTATTATTGTTTTTACTTCACTTTAGATTTATTATTGAAAATTGGCAACTTGTTCCATAATGGAACTTTCCCAATGCCATCCTGATTCCCGTTCTTTAATTGAGCAAATATACATCCAAAGAAACCGAAACAGTGCTTTATACAATGGATAAGAAATGTATGCGTTATAACAGAAAGGTGGATTGTAAGTACAATAGCAATTGTGTTCGTGAAAGTAAATGCAGTAGGTTATCATTTGTGCATGTGCGTAAGTGCCCGGCGCAACACCAACAACCGGTGCCCGGAAAAAAGGCAGTTGTTTTTAAATATAATTACTTATACTTATGAAAAATTGAGTGTTTACCATTATGTATTGTTCAGGTTACCTTTGGAAGATAAATTATCATTTAAGAAAATTACAGTACAGGTTATCCGGCTGTTTTCTTAAACACTAATTATTAATTAATAACCCTATATACTTAATCGAATGGAACAAAAAACTGATTTTGCAATTATAATTCCTATGGCTAATGAGGAGACGGACTTTATGCCATTCACTTCAATACTGACCGATGTTCTGGATAAATATGAAAAAGGAACGGCTTATTTTATAGTAGATAAAGTTTCTAAAGATAAAACTTTGACCTTATGCCAGGATTTATCCATTAAAGACAGCAGGTTTAAAACCATTTGGGCTCCTGAAAACAAAAACGTGGTGGACGCTTATATAAGAGGTTATAAGGAAGCATTAAAAAATAACCACGAAATCATAATAGAAATGGATGGTGGTCTATCTCATGATCCCAGGGCGTTGCCTATGTTTTTACGCGTTTTGAATGAAGGTAACGAATGTGCTTTCGGCAGCCGTTTTATAAACGGAGGTTCCATTTCCGATTCAAGCTGGAACAGAACCGTTTTATCAAAATTCGGTACCATACTTTCCAATATGTTACTCGGCACCAGAATGTATGATATGACATCAGGATTTCAGGGTTTTCATGCTGATGTTGTTAAAAAGTTTATAGATTATAAACTATTATCCAAAGCTCATTTTTACCAGACAGAACTGAGGTATCTTTTGCGTAAAACACGTTTTGCCGAAATACCCATTCATTACAAAGCACCGTCACCAAGCGTATCGAAAAAGGCTATCATAAATTCTTTTGATGTGCTTTTACACTACTTCTTTCAAAGAGTTAAGTTTAATAGCGTAATCATAAAATGAAAGCAGGTGGATGTTATGATGACGTGTTGAGTTTAAGTGATTTTTTAACGCTGTTCTCTGCGTTAAAAGAAATGTTTGAACCGCAGAAAGACCGAGCGTCACAGTAAGATTAACTTGACACTAATAAATAGTGCCTGTTTCAATATTTAATTTAAGGGGTGACAGGAGATTCCTGTAACTTTTTATTCCACTACTGTTCTTTTGGTAATCGTAGCTACCGTAATTATTACGACGGTAGCTGTTGTTCATCACTTCAGCTCTTGAGAGTACTTTTGAACCATAAAAATAATACGAGTTTTCCACGCGGATCAACTCGAAATAATTTTCACCTGATTTAATATAACAGGTACTGCCGTCGCAGTATCCCCATGCAGACCTGGTTACCAGCCACCGGCCATCCTGTGATTTTGTATACAATTCATCTCCCAGTTTGCCCCTTTTAATTTCATATTCCTCAATAGAAGGACTATTGGCTTTAAAATCTTCATAAGATGCATAGACACCCATCTTTTTGACTGTATCCTTTAATATTGATAACCCGAACCTGCCATCGTTATAATGTAGAATGTCGCTTAAAGTAAGCGCAGTTTTTGTTGCAGGAATATTAGCCAGATTATATTGTTGAATTTTAGCAATACCTGCATGTAAGGCATCCTGAATATGTTCACTGGCATAATCCTTTAAAGGGAGGGTTTTAGTTAAACTGCTGTCAAACCTGTATAAAGGATAAAATGCATCGTCTTTCTTCAGATAAAAATCGAGCTTTACTTTTATATGGCTTTCCGGATATAATTTTTCATCAACATCCTGTATTTTGTCTTTGGAATCATAATCGGTGTCTTCTTCGCTTAACCACAATTCTTTTACTACAAGAAGAATTTCAGATGAAAGGTTAACAGGGTCGGCAGCAAGCACTCCTTTGGAGAAATACTGTATTGCTGTTAAGCCGGGGGTTGAAAACTGAATTTTTTTAAAGGTTCTTAATATGCCTTTTTTTAAATAGCCCAGCGCAAATGTATCGGCGCGCGCATCTATAACATTTATGGCGCGGATTCCTTTTAGGATAATTGATTCGGTGTTGCTGTTATCAAGGCCGATTAATAAGCGGTTATTAGATTTTAGGTTGAATATTTTGTCTTTTTCCCGGTCACCAAAAATCTGGCCGTAAGTATATTGAACCTGTATAAAAAGCAGCACCCATAAACCGCACTTCATTTGTTTACGTTTATTCAGTTAAGTAATAATTAGCAAGAGTTGTTTCAAAGGTCCCCGGCTGCTGATAGCAATTATTATAGTAAGCCATATTTGAATAACATTGCAACAAAATAATGATAATTTCTTGTAAATGAAATACCCGGACAAGATTGTTTATACAGGATCATATGGTTGTTTAATGTTTTCATGACGATGGTTTTATTTTTAATGTCGAATCATGCTGGTGTCAAGTTAAGCTTTGTAAGTGTTTTCTATAACCACGGAGAAAGCCGGAGGGGAAGAAGAGGTTACACAGAGAAGACCTCTGTGTAACCTCTTCTTCCCCTCCGGCTTTCTTCTCCGTGGTTCAAAAAAAATGGTTCACACAACATCAGCATCAATACATTATAATGATCTCGTAGCAAATTGAAAAAATATACTGATTTTTTGAACAGACTGCCTTATAAGTTGTTGTTAAAATTCCTCTTGCATTAGAACGAATCAATTTGTATTTTGCCTGTAGAATTTTATGAAAAGCCGTAATCCTGATTATATTATTGTAGAAATACATAAATTTTTAACCATATGGATACAATTCAAATGTCTGAGGACAATAATTCTCCCATTCCATCACCCGCCCCGGAACTGAATCGGCTCAATGTGTTTGTTGGTAACTGGCATGCAGAGGGCAATTCTTATAGTAATCATTCTGAAGACAATTCTTATTCGTCTGCACAAAAATGGATCAGCGATGAAAGCTATGCGTGGATGTCGGAAAATTTTTTCCTGGTTCACCGCTGGAATGCTACTGTAGACGGACATAATCTCAAAGGCCTTGAGATTATGGGATATGATGTTGGAAAGAATGAATATTTTTCGCGCATGTTCGATGATGAAGGCAATGCAATAAAGTATAAAGTAACCGTAAAGGATGATACCTGGAAATTTACCGAGCCCTTTACACGAACAACCATTGTATTCAGTAACAGTGGTAATACAATGAATTTCGAAGGGGAATGGAGACAGGAAGGAGGGGACTGGCTGCCTTTATGCAGCCGGAAGGCGGTTAAAAAATAAGTTTACCGGTATCATAGAAATTGTTAACTGACTATTAGTTTTGCTATCAGCCGTCAGCTATCAGAAAATCAATAAAGTATTTCTTCCTGATAGTTGTGGTTGTTGATAGCAAATTTTATGCAAGTAAACAGTTGTTTAAAGCACCTATCTATCAAACCATTTCTTGAACGCGGGTGCTTTTTCCCTGCTCATGTCAATTTGAATTTTAAGGGGCGCTTTCAATGAAAGTACCAGCTTTTGATTCTCCTGAGGCATCACAACTTTTATAGCATCGATGTTCACAATGTATTGCCGGTTGGCACGGTAAAAAATCTTTGGATCCAGCAACTCTTCAATCTCTTCCATCGATGTAAAATCAAGAATATGCTTTTCACCACTGAACGTGAAAATATAATGAAGGTTGTCTTTCATAAAGCACGCGATATCTTTTACGCTGATAGCAAACCACTGGTTACGAAAGCTGACAATAAATTTTTCTTTATAAAGTGGATGAATGCGCTGCGGTTGGGATAATTTCTGGATTAACTGCTGCATATCCGTAGGAAAAGCAGTCTTGCTTTCAATAATATTCCTGCATTTATCTATAGCTCTTTTCAACTCATCATCATCAATCGGTTTTAATAAATAATCTGTTCCGTTTACCTTAAAAGCCCTGATAGCATACTCATCATAAGCCGTAGTAAAAATAACCGGACAGCTTAATGTGTAAGTCTTAAACAATTCAAAGCTTACCCCGTCACTCAACTGGATATCCATAAAAATAAGATCCGGTTCGGCATTTTCAAAGAACCATTTTTTTGCTGCTTTTAAACTATGCAGCACTTCAATAATAGCTACATCATTCGTAACCGATTTGATTTTCAATTGCAATTCTTCTGCAATCAGTTCTTCATCTTCAATAATTACCGCTTTCATAATAATGGAATTTTTATAGTGAAGTATTTTTCATCTTCAGTTATTATAATTTGTTTGCCACTAAGATAATGGTATAATGACAGCATGTTAGCCAGGCCCTGCTTATTGCTGGTTTCTACTGAACTTTTTTTCTGTAAATTGTTCTGAGCAACCAGCCAGCCGTATTCAACATAAATCCTGATGAGCAGGGGAGTGGTTATATCAATAATATTATGCTTGATGGCGTTCTCAATAATATTCTGTAAAGTTACCGGTGCAATTTTCCGGTAGAGATATTCTTCTTCCACCTCTATTTGCAGCTGCAGGCCCTCTTTAAATCTTGTCTGTTGAAGCTGTGTGTAAATTTCGGCCAGTTTTATTTCGTCGGCAAGCGGAACGGTTTCATTGTCGCGGCTTTGCAGGATGTAGCGGTAAATTTTTGACATCCTGTCTAAAAATTGTTTTGCATTAGCAGGGTTCGAAGTTATTAAACTGCTTAAGGAGGTAAGTGAATTAAAAAGAAAGTGCGGGTTAAGCTGCTGTTTCAGGCTTTCATACATTACCAGGGTTTTTTCCCTTTCCAGCGAGTAAGCTTTCTTTTCCAGCATTAGCACTTTTTCTTTTTGGGCTATGCTTAGCCGGTAGGTCCAATATACTGCCGCTATCAGTAATAATAAAATTATCAAACGAAACCACCATGTTTTATAATACACAGTGGCT
>CAXSIE010000152.1:0-2328 GCA_964237295.1 uncultured Flavihumibacter sp.
TATTTATACTTTGGCTAACAGCATAGACGTTCACTGGCTTAAAAATACCTATAAAGATGCAAACGGGAATGAACAGCCGCTTTCCAGGTTCACCAACCGGAATAATCCTTACTGGGTAGCTTACCAGCGTTTTGAGAATGTAAGACGCGATCGTATATTGGGAAATATGTCACTTCGATACCAGCTGCTTGACTGGTTATATATACAGGGACGTATTGGCCAGGACTATTATACCCGCCCTTATAATTACGACCGCCCAACAGGAACCCGGTCCATCAGCGCAGCCGCTACCGGGTTTAATGGCTATTATTACCAGGATTTAACTACTTACCGGGAACGCAACATGGACTTTCTTCTGGGTGGAAATAAAACCTTTGGAAACTTTGGTGTGGATATCACCCTTGGCGGCAACCAGTTAAAGCAGGTATATGATAACATCAGCACTGCCGTTACAAATTTTTATGTGCGTGATTTATACACTATCGGTAATGGCCAGACAAAAAGTCCTAATTATAACTACAATCAAAACCGGATAAACTCATTATATGGCGCTGCCGAGTTTTCATTTAAGAATTATTTATTCCTGAACCTTACGGCCCGTAACGACTGGTTTTCTTCCCTGAATATTAATTCGAATAATTATCTCTATCCTTCCGCAAGCCTGAGCTTTGTATTTTCAGAAGGGTTTGGTTCAAAACCGTCGTGGTTGAACTTTGGAAAATTACGTGCTTCTGTTTCAAGTGTTGGCGGCGGCACCAGCCCTTATTCCAATAACTTATATTATTCAGTTAACGCCAACCAGTTTAATGGTAATGCGCTTGGTGGTATCTCCGGTGTAGTAAGTCCTAACCCTAACCTGCGGCCTTTAAAAGTTAAGGAAGAAGAAGTAGGTATCGAGTTGAGAACATTTGATAGCAGGATAAACCTTGATGTTGCTGTTTACAAAAAAAATACTTTAGATGAAATTCTTAACGTTGATATTTCAAATACTTCCGGCTTTAGTCAAACCAAAGTAAATGTGGGTAAGTTGGAAAACAAAGGCATAGAAGCTTTGCTAACGATAGTACCTGTAAAATCGAAGAATTTTAATTGGGAAGCAGGTTTCAACGGCAGCTATAATATCAGCAAGGTAATTGAACTGGCCAACGGGCAGCAGCGTTTTGATGTAGGTACCGGCGAATTTTTCGGTTTCGTATCGCATGAAGTAGGCATGCCACTGGCATCATTAAGGGGTTTCGACTATCTCCGTGATGCAAAAGGAAATATAGTTACCAAAGGCGGATTATTCCAGCAGGGTAATATCGTTACTTACGGCAGTGCCATACCAAAATGGGTAGGCGGCTGGCTCAATACGATTACTTATAAAGGATTCCGGATCTTTACCCAGGTTGATTTTAAAGCAGGGTATAAGATCATGTCTAATTCAAACCTGAACTTTTACAGGGAGGGACTTTCCAAGGAATCGCTTGCAGGCAGAGACGGAGGAGTACTGTTTGCCGGGATGAATACAGATGGTACGGCCAATACCAGTCATGTTGAAGCACAGGCGTTTTATACGCAATACCGCAGCACCGGTATTGCCACGCCTTTTATATATGATGGAAGCTTTGTACGCTGGCGGTCCTTATCTGTCGGCTACGACCTTTCTAAATACTTCACTAAAACATTTATTAAGGGCCTTAGTGTTTCCGCTGTGATTCATAATGTGCTCATGCTAAAAAAGTACCTTGCCAATCTTGATCCGGAAGCCCAGGTGTCTGCTTCAGACAACCTGCAGGGAATTGAAACGCATACGCTGCCTACCACCCGTAGTTTCGGTTTGAATGTAAACGTTAAGCTTTAACCTTCAATATAAATTTATGAAAAGAATACATATATACCTGGTGCTTTTCGGTTTGTTAACCGGTATAAGTAGCTGTGATAAGGATTTTGAACAGGTAAATACCAATCCTGTTCTTGCTACAACGCTCGACCCCATCTATCTTTTTTCCAATGCACAGTTCAGTTCCGCTATCAATACCCTTCCTTACCAGATACAGATAGTACAGCAGGTAGTTACCCCTACCGGAGGCGTAAATGAAGGTGGCAATCATAACATATCATATGATCCTAATTCCAATGCAAATTTCAATTCGTTGTTTACCGCCGGCAGCGGCCCGGTAGTATTGCTGACAGATGTAATCAACCAAACGAAGGGAAATCCTGCAAGAAGCAACCTTTATAATATGGCGCGTATATGGAAAGCATACGTGTTTCAGGTTTTGGTGGATACTTACGGGGATGTGCCTTATACGGAAGCAGGGGAAGGTTATCTTCAAAGCATCAACC
>CAXSIE010000152.1:2342-3144 GCA_964237295.1 uncultured Flavihumibacter sp.
AGGTTATTTATAACGACCTGCTGAAAGAATTGGATGAAGCCACCAAGGCCCTTGATGCCACCAAGCCTGTTGAAACCGGTGATTTGTTCTACAAAGGAAACATCGCCCAATGGAAGAGGCTGGGTAATTCGCTGTTGTTGCGCACTGCCATGCGTTTTACAAAAGTAGATGCCGCAAAAGCGCAGCAATATGTAACAATAGCTGTCGCAGGAGGGGTGATGCAATCCAATGCAGACAATGCGTTGGTTCAATTCAACAGCGCCTTCAATCATCCCCTTGCAAATGTGTGGCAGGGAACGGAACGTGCCAATTATTACCTTGGTAAACCTTTTGTTGATTATTTAAAATCAACTGCCGATCCCCGCCTTTCTGTAATTGCTGTGAAGTATGATGTGCCCGGTAATCCACTAGCAACAGCAGGTGCTGAAAACACAAATCCGGCAGACCAGCTGGGTATGCCTTTTGGGTACAATGAAGCAACCATTGTCAATGATCCGAATTACCCCGGAAAATCAGGGGCGGCCTGGAAATATTCCCAGCTTAACCGGCGCACTTTGGCTAAAATTGATGCTCCCGAATTTTTTATCACCTATGCGCAAACGCAGTTACTGATGGCGGAAGCAGTGCAGAGAGGATGGGCAACCGGAACCGTATCAGCTTTATACAATGCGGGTGTAAAAGCGCATATGGACCAGATGAAGCAATATGATGTATCGGCAACCATTTCAACTGCCGCTCAGGATGCTTATCTGTTGGCAAATCCATACAATTCCGCTACGGCATTGCAACAGATCAATACACA
>CAXSIE010000152.1:3154-10435 GCA_964237295.1 uncultured Flavihumibacter sp.
TCGTTTCTTAATGGTTCGGAAGCCTGGGCTAATTTCAGGCGTAGCGGTTTTCCCGCACTAACACCTAATACCTTTCCCAGCCAGGACCCGTCAGTTAAAGATTTTATTCATCGCCTGGTTTATCCGGCAAGAGAACAGTCGGTTAACACGGCCAACTACAAAGAAGCCGTAGCAAGAATGGGAGCCGATAATCTTGGAACAAGGATTTTCTGGGATAAGTAAATAGAAAAAAACTGCTTTACTAAAAACAACATACATTAATAGTTACTTTAAAAGTCTAACATGAAAAACATCATACAACTATTGCAGGCGAAAGAAGCTGAAGAAAAAAAGCTTGCCAATGAAAAAATGGCGCGCGAAGAAAATTCATCACCCGATGGCCGCAGAAGTTTTTTAAAGAAAACAGCCGCTCTGGGCGGGATGGCTCTTGGTGGTTTTATGTTTGCACCGCTTGAAGATACGCTGGCGCAATCTACATCAAACGTTAACCGTAAGAGTGCTCCATCCGATCTCAAGATAACGGACATGCGCTATGCAGTAGTGATGACAACCACCGGCCGTTGCCCCATTATCCGCATCGATACCAACCAGGGCATATATGGTTTAGGCGAAGTAAGAGACGGCGCAGACCAGCGTTACGCCCTGTTCCTTAAAAGCCGCATTCTTGGCATGAACCCTTGCAGCGTAGAAATGATTTTTAAACAGATCAAGCAGTTCGGTTTTCACGGCCGCCAGGGTGGTGGCGTTTGCGGCGTGGAAATGGCTTTATGGGATCTAGCCGGAAAAGCGTATAATGTTCCGGCATACCAGTTACTCGGTGGAAAATACAGGGATAAAGTAAGGCTTTACGCCGATACGCCGGAAGAAGAAGATGCAAATGTTTTCAGCGCTAAAGTTAAAGACCGTCTGGAAGTAAAAGGCTATACCTGGCTTAAGATGGACCTTGGTATCGAGCTCATTAGAAATATTCCGGGAACCACTGTAAACTCAAACTTCTGGAAAGGAAGCCAGTGGAATGATAAGGCAATGACATTAGGTAATACCAAACACCAGTTCACACAAATTCAGATCACTGACAAGGGGCTGGATGAAATGGCTAAATATGTTGACAAGGTTCGTGCAGCGGTCGGCTACGATACACCGCTTTCCTCTGATCATTTCGGGCATTTTGATTTGAATAATTCCATCCGGCTTGCAAAAAGATTGGAGCCTTACCGACTGGCCTGGATGGAAGATATGATCCCCTGGCAGTTTACAGAGCAATGGAAAGAAATAACCCGCGCCATAGAAACTCCCACTCTCACCGGGGAAGATATTTTTTTAAAGGAAGAATTCATGAAGCTGGTAGATGAACATGCTGTTGATATTATTCATCCCGATCTTTCCACTTCGGGCGGTTTGCTTGAAACAAAAAAGATCGGTGATTATGCGGAAGAGAAAGGAGTAGCGATGGCCATGCATTTTGCCGGCTCACCGGTAGCATTTATGGCTAACGTTCATTGTGCGGCAGCAACGCAGAACGTTCTGGCACTGGAACATCACAATATTGACCTGCCTTACTGGGAAAACTTTGTTAAAACCGTTGACGGAAAACCTTTGATTGAAAAGGGTTTTGCCAATGTTCCCAATTCACCCGGACTGGGAGTAACCCTTAATGAGGAAGAAATTAAAAAGCATCTTGATCCGAAGGATAAAAGCTGGTTTGCACCTACTACCGACTGGGATGACAAACGTTCCTGGGACAGGCTTTGGAGTTAAAGATTGCAGTATGTTTGAACCGCAGAGAAAAGGCAGGAGTTGAGAAGAGATTACACAAAGGATACCCCGTTGTAATCTCTTCTTCAATTTTGTGGTTAAAAAAAATCATAATTTCATCACTTAAAAATCAATAATGAAAAGAATTCTTTGTTTAATTAGCTTTTGTCTTGTTATAAGCGCTGCCTCCTACGCGCAGTCTGCAGATGAAAAACAGGTTGCCGCTGCAGTGGAAAGTTTCAGAAAAGCAATCATTGACCCTACACAGGAAAACCTCGGAGCACTTACAGCAACTGAATTAAGCTACGGCCACTCCGGCGGAAAAATGGAAGACAAAGCTACTTTTATTGAATCACTGGTAAGCAAGCTATTTGATTTTGTAACGGTTGAATTAACACAGCAAACTATAAAAATTGTTGGTAACACGGCAATCGTCCGTCACAATCTTATGGCAGATACCAACGACGGCGGCAAACCGGGTACTGCTAAAATAGGCGTATTACAGATATGGCAAAAGCAGCAGGGCAAATGGAAGCTGCTGGCAAGGCAGGCATTTAAGTTGCCATAAAACTAACAGTTGTGAGCTATAGTAAGAATTATGCACTTAGTGGGAATTAAATCCGGTAGCCGGCAGACTGCTGAAGGCTGATAGCTACAGCAGTCACCCCATCGCATACAAAACAATGTTCACCCCGAATTTTGTATTGTCCTCTGCAAGAAACCTCTTATTGCGGAAATCATAATCCCATTCACAACCGTAATCTTTATTGCTATAAAGTAAACCTATACGCCCGTTTATTTCAATGGCTTTCAGGTAATCATGCACCAGGTCATCGCCCCAGCCGTTTAATTCAAAGGAAGTAGTAGGCGGGCCCTTTTCAAAACTGAAAAAGGAATGGTAGATGGCATGGTTATTAGGGATCTTCCTCAAAGCCGCAGCACCGAAAATGCCCGTCATTTGCGCTTCAAACGATTTTGCAAACAGTCCGTCAATATCATGGTTACAGTCATCCACAAAAACAAATCCTCCGTTCAGGATATATTTTTTAAAGTTGCTTTTTTCCACTCCATTAAACTGAACCAGTTTGTGCCCGCTTAAGTAACTGAATGGATAAAGAAAGATGTCATTACTACTCAGCTCTGTTACTTTTTCCTGCATATTAATCGGGATAGTAGTGTATTCCAGTAATGAATTGAGGATGTTGGAAGGCATTCTTTGATCAGTATCCCAATCTCCTGAAACATATTTAAAGCGGTTAAATGTGAATTTTTCTCTAATCATTCGGCGCCAATTTATTATTTATTTGATTAAAATGGTCAACTTAAACTAAATTTTAAATATTTAAAGATTTTAGCGGTGGCTTAATGCTATATCTTTATTTTTAACTTAGTGAAGACAAACTATGAGCCGCTTACTGGATCCTAAAGTTTTAATGGCTATCAAAGATCTATCATTAATGGCTAAAACAATGGTTGACGGTTTCCTGGCCGGCGTTAATAAAAGTTCTATCAAAGGGCCGGGACTTGAATTCAGTCAGTTTCGCAGTTACCAGCCTGGTGATGACCTTCGCTGGCTCGACTGGAAAATGTACGCCCGCTCAGACCGGTATTATATACGCGAATCTGAAATTGAAACCAGCATCTCGGTTAAATTATTAATTGATGCCAGCGGATCAATGGATCACAGCGATGGTGATTTTAAAAAGATCGAATATGCAAAATTGATCGCAGCGTCATTAGCCTATCTTGCAAATTTATACGGCGATGCTGTTGGACTGAATGTTTTTTCTAACGGTAACCTGTACATGCTTCCCTCCAGGCAGGATCATCAGCACCTGGCACGTATATTCTATCAACTGGAAAATATTCAGCCCTTGGGAAAGTTTACAGAACCAGTAAAGTATAAGGAAATATTCACCGGCTCGCAAAAAAGGGAACTGCTTATTTTCATTACAGACTTCTACCAGCAGAATGGCGAAATTTTTAAGCTGCTTGATTCACTGGGAATGCTTAAACATGAGATCATTGTGTTTCACCTGCTTGCCAAAAATGAACTGGAACCCGATTATAAAGGTTACACTTCGCTTGAAGACATGGAAACAGGTGAGGTTATCAGGATAGACAGTGGCCAGTCCCACAAGGTATACCGGCAGCGAATGCAGGAATATTTAACCGCTTTACGCTTGCAGTTGCTGGATAGAAAAATCTTTTACCGCATGATAGGCACGGATCAGCCACTAGATCAGGCACTGCGGGATTTTTTAAACCAACGTAATAAATCAAGCTCATAACTTTGCTTAATAGCCTGTGTTACGTAGGGCATGATATGATATATTGAATCTGGTAAGTGTTTCTATAATCACAGAGTTGGCCCTCTATAGTTCAAAATATTGCCAGGAAAAAAAATATAGTAATGTTGAATAGATGTTTGAATAAATTGAATAGATTGCCGGTTATTCCTTTATAACAATCAATGGTATGCTGCATTTATGTATGCTGGCTGCCAATGGATATCTTCAACGAACTTGCCTGTACTTGTAATTAGATCATAAGTAATAGCTAACAGCTGAAAACTATTTAACTATTCAACGCCTGATCAGGACTTTTAAAAATCAAGGAGGATAAAATTTTGAAAAGAAAAAATTTTCTACAATTAGGGGCTATGGGACTAAGCGCGTTGGCGCTGCCCGGTATGTCGTTGTTTGGCAACCCGGTTGATGCGGCAGCATTCTTAAATGATGGCATGGCTGTGGGCGAAAAAAAACAACTTGCGGATGTTGCACTTAACGCGGCACGTGCTAAAGGTGCTACTTACGCAGATGTACGTATTGGCAGGTACCTGAACCAGGCTATTATAACCCGCGAAACGCGCGTTCAGAATATTGCCAACGCCGAATCTTATGGTGTAGGAATTAGGGTGATTGCAAATGGTTGCTGGGGCTTTGCCGCTTCCAACAATGTTACCAAAGAAGAAATTGCGAAAACAGCCGAGCGGGCGGTAGCCGTTGCAAAGGCAAATTCAAAAGTGCAGTCTTCACCCGTGCAGCTTGCTCCTCAAACAGGATATGGAGAAGTAAGCTGGAAAACACCTATTATTAAAAATGCTTTTGAAATACCGGTAAAAGAAAAAGTAGACCTGTTGTTATCGGTAAATGCAGCGGCAATGTCGGGCGGCGCCAGTTTCGTAAACTCAGCCATATTTTCTATCAACGAACAAAAGTATTTTGCTTCTACCGATGGCTCTTATATTGATCAGGATGTGCACCGGTTGTATCCAAGATTTACAGTAACCGGCATCAACAAGGCAACCGGAAAGTTTGATACCAGAAATTCGCTCAGCTCCCCGGTTGGGATGGGATTTGAATACCTCACAGCAACACCGGCGGATAAAGTAACGGGTATTGTTACACGGTATAAAAACCGGTACGACATGCTGGAAGATGCGAAAGCCGCGGCAAAAGATGTTGCGGAAAAATTGGTTGCTAAAACCGTGGAACCCGGTAAATATGATCTTGTGCTGGATCCTTCTCATTTATGGTTAACTATTCATGAATCCGTTGCGCATCCTACCGAACTGGATCGTGTATTGGGATATGAAGCAAACTATGCAGGTACCAGCTTCCTTACGTTAGACAAATGGAAATCAAAAACATTTAAATTCGGCAGTGAAAACGTAAATATTGTTGCCGACAAATTACAGCCGGGTTCATTGGGAGCTGTCGGTTATGATGATGAAGGGGTGAAATGTAAACAATGGGATATCATTAAAAACGGTATCCTTGTTAACTTTCAGGCTATCCGAGACCAGGCGCATATTATCGGACTGAAAGAATCACAGGGATGCTGCTACGCGGAAAGATGGAGTGATGTGCAGTTTCAGCGTATGCCCAACGTATCGCTTCAACCGGGGAAAAATAAGCTGAGCGTAGATGACATGATAAAAAATGTGGAAAAGGGTATTTACATCATCGGAGACGGATCTTTTTCTATAGATCAGCAGCGTTACAATTTTCAGTTTGGCGGACAAACTTTTTACGAGATAAAGAATGGTAAAATCACCGGCATGTTAAAGGATGTAGCCTATCAGGCAAACACGCAGGAGTTCTGGAATTCCTGCGTGGCTGTTGCCGATCAGAGCGATTACCGTTTAGGGGGTGCTTTTAATGATGGTAAAGGGCAGCCGGGCCAGTCCAACGCAGTATCTCATGGAAGCTCCACTGCCAGGTTTAATGGTGTAAACGTTATTAATACAGCAAGAAAAATTTAAGTAATTTATTATGGCAATATTATCAAAGGACGATGCGGAGACGCTTTTAAAAAAAGTGATTGCTTTCTCAAAAGCAGATGAATGTGAGGCACGCTTAGGCGGCACGGAAGGCGGAAACATTCGCTATGCGTGCAACGCTCTCTCCCCTTCAGGTGATATCAGTACGTTAGGACTTGCCGTTAGTTCTACTTTTGGTAAGAAAACCGGTAGTGCTACCATCAATGAATTTGATGACAAGTCACTCGAAAAAGTAGTAAGAAGGTCGGAAGAACTGGCGCAACTGGCTCCTGACAATCCTGAACACATGCCCCTGAACGGGTCGCAGACTTTCAAGGATTCCATCACATATGTACCTGCTACGGCGGCCATGACTCCTGATAGCCGTGCAGATGCTGTTGCTAAAAGTATTAATGCTGCAAAAGAAGCAAAGTTGGAAGCGGCAGGGTATCTTGAAAATACTACCGGCTTTAGTGCAATTGCTAATTCCAAGGGATTGTTCGCTTATAACAGGGATACGGATGTAATCTTTACCATCACCACACGCAATGAAGCAGGTACCGGTTCAGGATATGCGGCAAGAGGTTATAATGATGTAACCAAGCTCGATACTTTAAGCGCTACCAAAATCGCAGCCATGAAGGCGAATGGTTCTGCTGCCGCGAAAGCAATTGAACCCGGGAAATATACCGTTATACTGGAACCTGTAGCGGCCACTTACATGCTGGGCAATATGTTCTTTGGATTTGATGCCAGGCAGGCAGATGAAGGCAGGAGCTTTATGAGCAAACCCGGCGGCGGCACGCGCCTTGGAGAAAAGTTAGTGGATGAAAAAGTAACGATATATTCTGATCCTTTTAATCCGGAACTCCCTTCATCAACATGGAGCCGCGATGGACAGCCGTTGGAAAAAATAAACTGGATAGAAAAGGGTGTGGTTAAAAATCTTACGTACTCTCAATATTGGGCTCAGAAGAAAAATGTAAAGCCGGTTCCTTTTCCCGGTAATATTATCATGGAAGGCGGAACAGCTTCTATTGAAGATCTTATTAAAAGCACGGAAAAAGGGATCCTTGTTTCGCGGCTTTGGTATATCCGCATGGTAGATGCACAAACATTATTGCTTACAGGTCTTACGCGCGACGGAACATTTTATATTGAGAACGGTGCAATTAAATTTCCGGTTAAAAATTTCCGTTTTAACGAAAGCCCGGTAATCATGCTGAATAACCTGGAAGCTTTGGGCAAAACAGAACGAAGCA